>JBGPFL010000059.1:0-11913 GCA_041483295.1 Blastocatellia bacterium
CACGAGCGGTGACGGACAAAAAGGAGACTCGATCGTGAGAAGAAGATTTCTGAATCATTTCACAGGCCCTGTTGCTTTGACAGTCCCACATTGGTCGACGAACCCGAACCTCGCGTCCGCCCGAGGACCCAGAGCCGGCTATTTTCCGAACGTGGTCTTGGAGACGCACGAAGGCAAGACGGTTCGGTTCTACGACGATCTGATCAAAGGCAAGATCGTTGTCATTAACTTCATGTACGCCAACTGCACAGGCATCTGTCCGGCAATGACAATGAACCTGATGAAGGTGCAGGAGGCTTTGGGCGCTCGCGTTGGCCGCGACATCTTCATGTATTCGATCACGCTTAAGCCCCAGCAGGATGATGCGGCGGCACTCAAGCACTATGTGGAGATGCATGGGATCAAGCCTGGCTGGTTATTCCTGACGGGAAGCCCAGGGGATATTGAAACCCTGAGGCGAAAGTTGGGCTTCACGGATCCGGACCCTGTGTTGGACCGCGACTCCTCGCAACACATCGGCGTAGTGAAGTTCGGCAATGAAGCCTTCGATAGATGGGCGGCGTGCCCGGCGCTGACCGAACCCGACCAGATAGTGAAGTCGATTCTGTGGATGGATGTGAAGAGTAATCGAGCCGCCGGCTGAGGCTGCTCCAAGAGAGACGGGGCCAGGTCTGTTACGAATCAGTCCTGGCCCGTCATACGAGCTGCGGAAAAACCGAATCATGCCACTAAGACACCAAGACACAAAGCCGGAGGAAGCCAATGCTCACATCGCTTTACTCTCTTCGTGCCTCTTCGTGTCTTTGTGTCTTTGTGGCAAGAGGGCGTTTTTCCGCATCCTGCCAACCCTGATCTCAGTCAGTTCGAGACTCCGCTTCTGACTCCGGCGTCTCCACCCAGTGTTGCCGGAACCTCTGATACAGGAACGACACCGCCAGCAGTATCGCTCCCAGCACGATGAATGAAATGATCCGGTACACCTTATCCAATGACGAGAGGTCGAACAAGAACACCTTTACGATGGTCAAGATCAGGAGCAGAAGCGCCATCATTCGCAGCAGCCGGTTGCGCCTGAGGATTCCAACGGTCAACATCGCTCCGCCATAGAGGGTCCAGACGACCGATAGCGAAAGCTGCTCAGCCAGTCTCAAATCGCGGAACGCATCCGCGAGAAGACCGCCAGTCTTCATCTGCGCCTTGAAGTAGCCAGTCGCCTCGGCGCTCAACCCGATGATGGCCAAAATGTTCGCAACGGCCATCGTCACCTGGATGAGGGCGCCGCGCTCGGCAACCTCGGTCTCGTCCGATCGGGCATAGAACCGGATGCCACAGGCGAGCATCGCGATCAATAGCGCAAAGGCGCCAAAGGTCTCGTTGAAGACCAGCGAATGCTCGACGTCGTAGTATCGCAGATCGACCAGCAGCAGCTTGGCGGTTGCGACGACAAGCAGTATCAGCGCGCCCCACCTCAAACCGTTCACTCGGCGTTTTATGCCAACCATCAGCGCCGCTCCGCCATAGATACTCCACAGCGCCGACAGCCAGAACTGTTCGCCGTTATCGAGGCGGACCCGGTCGGCAATACCCGATTTTGCGCGCCCGAAGTAACCAACGATTTCGACGCTCAGCCCGATAACCGCGAGCACATTCGCGCCGGTCGCCAGCATCCCGATCGCGGCATAGCGCTCGTCTTCTCCTAACCCCTCGCTTCGCCGGTAGGCCCAGGCGCCTGCCGCGAGTGCCGCAATCACCAACGCAACCGCGCCAAAACTCTGGTTGAATATCAAGGCGTGCCGGGGTTCGGCATAGAAGAGCATCAAGTCGACGGCCAACACCTTCACCGTGGCCAGCGCCAGCAGCGCCAGCGCGCCCCAGCGCAATGACCTCGATCGCCACTTGATCCCAACGATCAACGCCGCCGCTCCGTGCACCGACCACAGGGCCGTGAGCACCAGTTGTTTAGTGTTCTCGAGATCGGACAGGCCGACTCCGCCCGCCTTCAGTCGCTCGAAGTGGCCGACGGCCTCGGCGCTCAAGGCGATGACGCCGAGCAGATTCGCCATGCCAACCAGCAGAGGTACGACAAAGGCTCGCTCTCTATCGCCTATGCCTTCGCGTTTCGAGTAAAGCCAGGCACAGGTCGCCAGCGCCACAATCAACAGCGCAAACGCGGCGAAGCTCTGATTGAAGATCGTCGTGTGCCAGTCGTCGCGGTAGTACCAGAGGTCGACCCCCAACACCTTGACCGTAGCAAGCCCAAGCAGGATCAACGCGCCGATGCGAAGCGCTCTCTTTCTGCGAACGATGCCGATGATCAACGATGCTGCGGCGTAGACCGTCCACACCGCCGACAGCGCCAGTTGTTTTGTGTTCTCGATACTGCCAAGAGTGGCGGCATGTTCACCTGCATTACCCTTGATCCGTTCGAAGTGCGCGATGGCTTCGGCGCTCAACGCTATGACTGCGAGCAGATTGGCAGCAGTGATAAGGAGGGGCAACAGTACGGACCGCTCTTCATGGTCCGCGTGCTTCGAATGCGCGTAGAACCACGCTGAGGAGGCGAGGGCTACGATCAATACGGCGAATGCCGCGAAGGTTTGGTTGAAAAGAGTCCAGTGGTGCCAGGAAGCGTCGTAATAGGGCAAGTCGACCGCCAGCACTTTGCATGTTGCGAGCGCCAGCAACAACAGGGCGGCGTAGCGGAGCGGTTGCAGCCCGCGTACGATGCCGACTATCAGGGCCACGCCGCCGTAGAGACTCCATAACGCCGACAGCGTAACGTGACGGTTGTTGTTGATCCGCCCCAACTCCTGCCAGCTTCCGTCCGAGGAGACCGAGGCCACTGATTTGGCCTGCTCGAAGTAGTCGTTGGCATCGAGGCTCAGAAGAATCACCGCCAGCGAGTTGGCGCCCAGCAGATAGAGGCCGCGAAACATCGAGCGCTCTTCGGCTTCGTCGTCCGAACCGTAGCGCTTGTAGAACCAGGCGGCCGCTGCCATTGCGATCGCAAGCACCGCCGAAGAAGCGGCTCGGCGATTCAAAACCGGCGTGAAGAGGTCGCCGGCCCGATAAGCGAATTCGTGAACATCGACAATCGCCCAGTGTGTAATCGCTATGATAAAGACCACAAGGGCCGCATAGCGCGAGGTTCGGTCGTTAACCTTCAGGCCGATCCAGGTCATGATCGCGCCTTCGATTGCCCAGGCCATCGTAACCCAGTGCTGATCGAGTTGAATCGGCACGGCAAGCACAAGAAACAGAAATGCCAGGCCGAGGAACGTGAAGACCAGTAATCGGTCCTGCCGATCGCGGCGATAGGTGAAGTAGCCGAGCGCGAGATAGAAGATCGATACCAGAACGGCGAACAGGCCAAGGTACTTGTGATAGTCGTCTTCGAGAAGCTCGTAAGTCGTGCCGAAGTACAGTAACGCGTTGATGAACACCAACGCGAGGTCGAGCCAGCGCGTCTGCTGACGGTTGACTACGTTGTACAGCACAGCGAGGAGGGCGAAGATTACGAAAAAGATGGTGAAGAAAAAAATGGTCCACCAGAGCTTCTCGGGCTTCCAAAATGCATTCATCCACCCAATGATCATCATCACGGTTGCGCCGAAGGCCAGGTAGTTGAGAACGCGCCAATGCTTCGAATAGGCGAGCGCCAGCACTCCGAGGTCAAGCAGCACGATATAGCCGAACAGCCCAGGCTCGTTGTCCACTCCAGTCGAGAGCAATATCGGAGTCATGAATCCGCCGATAAAGCCCAGGATCGCAATCGGCAAGGCGTTATATCGTGCCGCCAATAAGGAGGCGGCCGCAGTTACCACGGCCATCAGCACAAAAGCTGTTGTCTGATCGAACTTGTGGTACGTATTGTTTCCGGCAAAGAAAGTGAGATACAGAAGCAGTATTCCGCCGCCCGAGAGCCCATAGGCATAGCTGGCGTAGCGCTTCCGAAGCCGCTCCCCCCCGATCAGAAAGCCCAGGCCGATGACAACCCCAATCGATATCCGGCCCCAGGGCCCAATCCAGGCCCGGTCGAAAGCGAGCTTCAAGAAGAAGCCGACGCCAATACATATCGCAACAACTCCGATCCAGTTGAACAGCTTGCCGCCGATGCGACTCTCGAAGTCACCACGGGAATTCGAAGTCGCTTGCGTCCTGTGAACCGATTGTGGAGGCGGCGGGCCCTGTGGAGGAGGCACGTTCAGGACACTACGTTGGGGAGGCAATGTAGGCGGCCGCCCGCTCGGCCCGGTGGGCGGGCGAGGAGGCGTAGTCGGTCGCGTGCTCTCCGTCTGTGCGGAAGGCGGTTGTTGTGCGGGCTCGGTCTTTGGTGGAAGCACGGAAGACGGGCGCTCAACTGGCGGCGTACCTGCGGGCCCCTGCTGAATCGGCTTCTCAGTCGGCGGTGCCGGCCTCGGCTCAGAGAACGTTGGCGGTAGCGGCGCAGAAGGAGGCTTAGGTAATCCCGGTGCCGTTGATTGTGGTTGAGGCGTTCTCTCACCTGGCGAAGCTGGTGCAGGCGGTTGCGGCCTTATCGCTTCGCCTCCCCATCGCTGCGGTTCGGTCCCGCGCGAAGGCTCAGGCTGAGTCCGCCTGGGAGCTTGAGGTCGATAGGTGAGGCCGAGCCTCTGCTCGATCGCAAAAAGGCGCGAGATCTGCTCGCTCACAACTGACTCGAGGTACTTGAGGCGTTCGTTTATCTCGCGGAGCAAGTCAGGGGAGGGATTGTCATCAGCCATCAGGCCTCCGTCGGCGGTCGCATAATTGCACACCGTCCCACGCATTCACTCAAAGAGCCTGGTGAAGGCGTGAGCTAGTGCATTCTACGACAGCCGCACGCGACGTGTCGCCCGGTCTGCCTCGCGCAAATACGCGACTATAGATGATGCTTCGAGCGTTTTGGTTGTAGCGAGACTTCGCAACAATCTGAGAATACGACAGCTTTCACTAGTCGCGATACTTATGCCCTATTCAGGTGTCCTTGACTCAAAAACAGGGGTGGTGATAGTTTCGCCGCGCAAAGCCGTATTTCTTTCCTTATCAAACGCAGCCGATCTCAGGAGGTCATAATGAAAGCCAGGCTTTTGAACGCGTTATTCAAGATGCTGATTCTGCCTGTTCTGCTCGCAACTGTAGCGCAACTCAGGCCCGCCCACGCACAGGATGGCAACGGTGGGATAAATGAAGCGATCCTCAGTAATCTTGTATGGCGCTCCATCGGGCCGACGAACATGGGCGGCCGCATAGATGACTTTGCCGTTGTCGAGAGTAACCCGAGCATCATCTATGTGGGCGTTGCTACCGGCGGCGTGTGGAAGACCACCAACAACGGCACTACCTGGGAGCCGGTCTTCGATAGCGCCGGTTCGACCTCGATCGGCGACGTCGCTGTTGCTCCCTCGGATCCCAACATCGTGTGGGTCGGCACCGGCGAGCCGAACAACCGGCAGAGCTCCTCCTGGGGAGACGGTGTCTATCGCTCGCTGGACGGCGGCAAGACATGGCAGAACATGGGGCTCAGGGATACGAAGCACATTGGCCGAATTGTCATCGACCCGCGCGATTCCAACATCGTCTATGTCGCCGCCGTCGGCCACTTATGGGGGCCTAACAAAGAGCGAGGCCTGTTCAAAACCACCGATGGCGGCGCGAGTTGGACAAACGTGCTGTTCGTCAACGAAGACACGGGCGTCAGCGACGTTGCGATGGACCCAAAGAGCCCTTTGACTCTCTATGCCGCCGCGTATCAGCGCAGGCGAACGCCGTTCGGCTTCAATGGCGGCGGCCCGCACAGCGCGCTCTATAGAACGATTGACGGCGGAGCTAAGTGGGTCAAGCTCACAACCGGGCTTCCAGAGGGCAATACAGGGCGCATAGGCATCGATATCTTTCGGAGCAATCCGAACATTGTGTACGCCATCATCGAGAACGCAAAGGGAGGAGTGTTTCGTTCGGAGGACCGAGGTTTGACCTGGAAGAAGATGAGCGATGTGAACTCGCGGCCAATGTACTACAGCCAGATTCGAATCGATCCCAACAACGACCAGCGCATATGGCAGTTGGCCGCGCCGATGTTCGTCTCCGAGGACGGCGGCCGCACCTGGCAGACCACCTTCGTCACTCGAATCCACGGCGACTATCACGCAATGTGGATCGACCCGGCCAACTCCGACCACATGCTCGCAGGCTCGGATGGAGGAATTCACATCTCTTATGACCGGGGGAGGACCTGGGACTTCATCAACACGATCCCGCTTGGTCAGTTCTATGAGGTCGCGCTCGACAACAGAAAACCGTATTGGGTCTACGGCGGATTGCAGGACAACGGAAGCTGGGCCGGCCCGAGCGGCACTCTCAACGAGGAAGGCATTACCAGAGATGACTGGTTCAGAATAGGGGGCGGCGACGGCTTCTTCGCTCAGGTTGACCCCAACGATCCCGACCTCCTCTACGTCGAATCGCAAAACGGATTCGTCGGAAGACTGGAGCTGAAGACAACCGAGCGCCGATCCATAAGACCCGAGGCCAAAGCGGGCGACAAGCCCTATCGCTTTGATTGGAACACACCCATTCTGATCTCGCCTCACAACAACAAGACCATATACCTGGCCGGCAATCGAGTCTTCAGGTCACAGGACCGCGGCGACACGTGGACCATGAGCGAAGATCTCACTCGCAATCAGGACCGCGACAAACTGCCGATTCTTGGCGCGGCGCCGGATAAGGATACTCTGTCGCGACACGACGGGCAGGAGACCTTCGGCCAGGTTGTCACGCTGACCGAATCGCCGCTCAAGGAAGGTCTGCTGTATGCGGGAACCGATGACGGGAATCTGCAAGTCTCTCGCGATGCCGGTAGGACGTGGAAGAACCTAACAGGGAAGGTCGGGGGAGTGCCCGATGGAACCTATGTCAGCAGGGTAGTCGCTTCGCGCTTCGCAGAAGGCACGGCATATATCACTCTCGACGGACATCGCTCTGATGACTACAACACTTATGTCTTCATGACTACCGACTTCGGCGAGAATTGGAAGTCGCTCAAGAACAACCTTCCCGCGGGAGTTACCTGCCGGGTGATACGCGAACATCCCCGCAATCAGAACCTGCTTTTCCTGGGTACGGAGTTCGGCGCGTTCGTGTCATTCGACCGCGGCGGAAAGTGGATACGACTCAAGGGAAATCTGCCGATGGTTCGCGTAGACGACATTCAGGTTCATCCTCGTGACAACGACCTGGTCCTGGCAACACACGGCCGGTCGATCTGGGTGCTTGATGACATCACTCCGTTCGAACAGTTGTCGGACAACCTTGTCGCGTCTGAGTTTCACCTGTTCGATATCAGGCCTTCAACTCAGTACCGGCTCTATCAGCGCAAGGGCAATGCAGGCCACAAAGACTTCGCTGCCCCGAATCCTTCCTACGGTGCGGTGATCACTTACTATTTGAAAGCGAAGCCGAAAGAAGATGTGAAGATCGTGGTGACCCGACGCGATGGCAAGGTTGTTCGCGAGCTTACCGGTCCGAAAGAAGCGGGGCTCAATCGAATAGAATGGGACTCGAGATGGAATCGAGCGGCGCCCGCTCAGCCTGGACAGACGACGGGTTTCTTCGGCAATCCGCCGGGACCGCGCGTTCCGCCGGGCGAGTACATCATCAAAGTCACCGCCTCAGGGAAGGAAGCTGTTAAGACCGCTCGGATCGAAGAGGACCCGAGAATCCAGATATCTGAGGCCGACAGGGCCCGTTGGAATGATGCGAAAATGAAAGTGTATGAGTTTCAAAAGACGGCAGACTCGGCGCAGCGCTCGGTGCAGAACCTGAAGACTCAATTGACCGCGCTCCAGGAGTCGCTGAAGAAGAACCCCGGCGCGCCGCAGTCAATCACGGCCGCGGTGAAGGCGGTTGCGGATCAGATCGATGACATTCAGCGCCGTCTGGTGCCGGTGTTTGATCAGTCAGGCAACGCGGGACCTCCGCTTCCGGATGCGCCCCGGCCGCTGATTCGGCGACTGGGCCAGCTCGCCGGAGCGCTCGACAGCTACACCGCCGCCCCGACCACTGATCAGGCCGCGGCGATCGATGACTTGTCCACGGAGTTGAAGGCTCTCATCGAGCAGTTGAACCGAGTGATCGATGAGGCTGTGCCGAACCTGAACAAGCAGATGCGCGACAGCGGAGTTGCATTCGTGAGCCCGGGACCGCGAGTGAGCCAGCAGTAGTTCACTCGCTCATCTCAGCGGTTTGAGATCCTGGCCGTACAAGGCCTGGTAGGCGCGGTAGTTGTTCATCACCTTGGCAACGTAGTCCTTGGTCTCCGGAATTGCGATTTCGGCAACAATGCGGTCGACGTCGCTTGACCGCGAGCGAAATATCCAGCGCTCCACATTCTGGGCGCCGGTGTTGTAAGAGGCGATCACCGCGGAAGGATTGTTCGGAAAGAGCCTGAACAGGTCGGCGACGTGGCGCACCGCGAGCCGAACCGCGATCTGTGGATCGTACACGTCATCCAACTCGAACTTCTCGAGTCCCTCCTCGCGCGCGGCCTCGATGGCAGTCTCGGTGATGAACTGCAACAGACCTCGGGCGGCTTCAGCACTCTTCACCGAAGGATCGAACCGGCTCTCCTGCCTTGCGAGCGCGAGCACCAACCGCGGATCGACAGCGTGCTTTGGAGCGTAGCGGTTGAACGAATCGCGATAAGGAGCGGGGTACATCAACTCCGCGAGATCGCGCGGCAGGAGATCCATCCGATAGTCCTGCGGTACGGACCTGAACACCGGTTCGGCAAACCGGATTGCGTGCTGAGCCTGATCTCCGCGGTTGCTATAGACGGCAAATGAGAATGCGGCGTCGCGGCCGCCCACCGCTGTCGATGATCTCAACGCTGCCACAGGCCCAACGCTGCCCTCGATCGAGTCAGGTTTGCCGGCTCCCTCGAAGCCCACACGTCTCAACTCCGGCGCGCCTTCGTCGTAGAGTCCGAGGAAGAGCAACTCCGCGGCAAGCGAGTTAGTCGCCCCGCTGGCGGCAAGTACGCTCCTGCCGGCGGGGATCAGCCGATAGTTCCATACTGAGGAATAGGCTGCAAGCCGGCCGTAGCTCGCGCGCAGAACGTCCATCAGCTCTCGCTGCGCGGTAGCCTCTTCGTTCAGCCGCAGCGCCTGAGTCGCCGCATCTTTTGCCTCGCCCCAGAGGCCCCCTGAAAGCGCCGCGCGCGCCTGCTCTCGATAGCTTCGCGCGAGCGGCTGAATCACGCGGCGACCCTCATCAGTTGCGGCGATCGCGCGCAGCCTCAATGTGGCGCGATAGCCGAAGTAGTTCTCGCGCTCATCGGGAATTGCAAGATACAGCCGCGCGGCTTCGCTGATCCGCCCCATCTGCTCGATCGCATAGGCTCGCAGGAACGAGGCCTCACCTCGAATTGGAGCGCTCACCAGTCGCGGATAGATCGGCTGGGCCTGGAGCTTCAGGAGAAGCTGCTCGGCGGCGTCGAAGCGTCCGCGTCCGATTTCAATCTTCGCTTCGTTGAACAGGCCGGCAACCGCGAGCGGCTTTCCAGAGAAACGCACGCCGATCCGGCGAGACCACTCAATCGCCTCTTCGTCCTTTCGAGCGTAGCGCAGGCTGTCGACGACGTTGCGGTAAGCCCCTTCGAGCATGTCGCTGTCCGGGTAGGCGGTGATGAAGTCCATGTAGCGATGCGCAGCTTCCGGGTAGCGGCGCGCCTTCTGCAGCGCGGTGCCGACGTAGTAGTAGCCCTGCTCGCCGTCCTTCTTTACCGGGAATTCCGAATGCGCTCGCTCGAACCACTTGATCGCATCGTCGTACCTGTCTTCGCGATAGAACGTGAAGCCCGTCTGATACAAGGCTTCGGCACGATTGGGACTGTCGGGAAAGCTCTCGATTATGAGTAGCAGGTGAGTTCGAGCCTCCGGCCAGTGACGGTTCGAGAGATAGATTCGCGCGCGGCGGAGGGCTTCGAACTCAGAAGCCTTCACGCCGGCTTTGCGGTCAAGCGCGTCCAGGCCTTCGGCGGCCCGGAGAGCCGAGTCATCGCGAGCGCCCGCGACCAGTTGGTCGAAAGTAGAACGCGCCGATGAGGTGTCCCCGATCTTCGAATATGCCTCGCCGAGCCTCGCCATTGCGCTTCGGCCCGATGCGCCGGACATTGACGCCGACGGCCGCAGCAATGCGATACTGGCGCGGTAGTCGCCGCTTTCAAATTGGTTGTCGATCATCCGATCGCGCGCCCTGCGCCAAAGAGTGCTCGAGGGAAACTCGGCGAGCAGTCGAGTGATGTATTGGCGCTCCAATCCAGTGTCCATCGAGGCGCGAGCGATCTCAGATAGATGCCACAGCGCATACCGCGCGAGAATTGAATTCCGGCTGACGATTTCCAGGTAGAGCGAAGTGGCTTCGGTTCGAGCGCCGCGACGCTGGGCGAGCCGCGCGAGGAGATAATCGTAGTTGTTGCGAACGAAGGCGGCAGGATCGGCCGCCTTGAGCTCACGCACTGAAGCTTCAGCGCGCTCAAAGTCTCGCGCGTCCATAGCCGCGCGAATCTGGTTCGCCTTCGTTTCCAGTCCCTGAGCGGCAGCGTGGCTTTGAAGAGCGGTCAGCAATAACAAGCAAACAGCAACCGTGCGAGCCATATAACCCCTGGCCTATACCCAGGCAGAAGAAGAGCAAGATAGAATGATGGCCGAAGTATTTGCTTCGTGTCTCAATCACCCGTAGAAGTACGCTTCGAGCGTCTCGGCATACAACACTGACCCGAGCACCAGTTCATCTATTATCACAAACTCGTTAGGCACGTGCGCCAGCTTATCGTCGCCCGGATAATGAACCACCGATGTGATGCCCGCGAAAAACAGATTCTTTGCCACGGTGTTTCCGCCGAAAGTCTGGTAGTTCATAGGAAGCCCCAACCGGCGCGCGGCCGTATCAAAACTTCGGATGATCACGGAGTTCTTATCCGATAGGTGAGGCTCGGTCTCGTGCAGAACCTTCACACTGATGTCTGCGCCGGGAGAGATCTGCAGCACGGCAGCGATCTTCTCGTCGATCTTCGCGAGCACGTCTTGCTTGCCGATGCCTCCAGGCAACCTGAAGTCTATCGTCGCGCGAGCCATCGCAGGAACGGTGTTCGTCGAGGATCCCCCTTGAATCGTGCCTACGTTCATGGTCCACCCATCGAATGCGGGGTCGAATTTGGCGCCCAGGTCCAGACTCTTGATCTCAGCGAGCAGCTCTGCAAGCGGCAGAATTGCGTTGCGCCCAATCTCCGGGGTTGAGCCATGTGCCTGAATCCCCGCGCTCGAAATCTCGACCCAAAGAATCCCCTTCTCGCCATAGATCGACAGATCCATTCGCCCGCCGTCGGGGATGATAGCCACGTCGAATCGGAGGTTACACTCCTCGACCAGATAAATGATGCCCAGCTCGCTACCCATCTCTTCGTCGGCGGCAGCGATCAGATAGATTGTGCCGTCGAAATCAGGGTGTTCGGCCAGGAACGCTTTGCAGGCCGAATAAGCGCAGGCGAATGATCCTTTGTCGTCCAGCGTGCCTCGCCCGTAAATCCGGCCCTCGAGAATCGTCGGGTCGAATGGCGGCGTGTTCCACTGCTCGATCTCACCAGGGGGGACAACATCCATATGAGAGACGAAGCCGATGGACTTCCGGCCCCTGCCGATGCGCCCAACGATGTTCGTGCGGCCCGGTTCTTTCTCGTGGTAGGAGACTTCCATTCCCAGCGACTTGATACACCTGGTAACGATCTCCTTGCAGAGGTGTTCGTTTCCCGGCGGATTGGTAGTGTCGTGGCGGACAAGCTCACACACGATATTGATGATCTCGTCGCGATCGACGTGCCTCGAGAACCTGGACTCCATGATTTCTCCCTCTTCG
>JBGPFL010000060.1:0-11807 GCA_041483295.1 Blastocatellia bacterium
AACCGCTGGCCGAGACCATAGCGATTTAACGCTACGATTGCCAATGCAGTGGAGACGACTGTCAACAAAATTCCGGCGGCGTGAACGAGCCGTCGCGTCGGATCGGACTTGTGAATGTTGCGGCCAATTGCGTGGGTGCTATCGATCAGCATCAGCCCTTCAATCTGTTCGATCTCGGTGAAGTACTCGCGAGGGTTGATGCGAGCAAGCGCGCCGGTGGGGCAATTCTCCTCGCAACTGTAAGCCCGCGATTTGGCCCCCGGTGGATTTAGCGGAGTGCCCGTGCACAGGTTGCACTTCACCGCTACCAGATCGTCAGTCTGTTCTACGGCGGGCGGCAGGGGATCAGCCTTCACCCTGAGATACTTTCTAAGCGTGGCGGCGAACCCCACCTCAGTTGCCGCCTGCTTTGGGTTGCGAGGCACCATCGTAATGGCGTTGTACGGACACTGCGTGGCACAGTCTCCACAGCCGATGCAGATGCTCGGACTGATGTCGATCTGGCCGGCGCCAAAGCGCCCTATCGCACCGGTGGGGCATCCGGTCAAGCATTCCGGGTCCTGGCAGTGCATGCAGACCGATGGGGCTAGCACGCTCTGAAGCGCGGCAGGCCTGGGAGCCTCGAGCCTGGTCACATGGATGCCCCTGCGCAGGAGCCGCGACTGGCCGTGAATATTGTGGCACGCGAGCGAACAATTACCACAACGCACGCAGAGGTCCATGTCCATTACCAGAAGGTTGGTCGCGTCAACTAATCCGGTATCGATCAGTTTCTCCTGGGCGGCGAGGTACCTGGCGCGCACGGACGTCGGATATTGCACTCGCGCTCCCAGAGCCGGAGGCTCGAAACTGGCGAGACCTCGCGTGAGCGCTTCACGGAGCCGCGTCTCGCTTCGCAGCTTTCCTATTGGAATCTCGAGTATCTCGGTTCGGCCCATCAACGTAGCGGCGTACGGCCAGACTTCGTTTCGTAATATGCCTTCGAGGCCGAAGCAAAAGCCGCTCCCGATGAAGTCCTCCCCGCCCTGTCCCTGAACCTCGCGCGTGCGCCGAATCCAGCCCTCTTTCACAATCAAGATTCGGTCGACTTTTGCGTTCTGCCGAAAGAGAACGTGGTTCTTAGAGAATACCTTGAACTGAGCGATGTTGCGGAGCGTGGCCATCATCTCGGGGGTGAGCCGGGCTACCTCTTTCAACTCGTCCAGAGTGTTGTTTCGTCCGTGCGAGCGATAGGTGTTGTCGAGTATGTCCCCGAATCGCGGTAGCTTGCGCAACAACCGCAGAGCCGGCCGCTGAACTTCAAGGATCCGAGTGGGCCCGGTCGCGGCCGCTTTGACCGTTGCGTTGCGAGGCACACCTGCCAGCAGACTCATCTCGCCGAACTGACTCCCGGCCGCCAGTTCCGCCACCTTCACTTCGCCCTTGTCGTGAGTGTTGATAAAGACGTCTACGTACCGATCGACCACGAAGTAGAAGGTGTTGCCGCCCCACTCGCCCTCTGTCACGACCGCCTCGCCGGGATCATAGGTCAACAGTCGCGCATAAGGACCCACCTTCTTACCACTGTAGTTGCGGCCGTATACGACTACTTCGAGATCTATTTCATAATCGAAGTGGCCATCGTGAGCGGATAACAGCTCTGATATAGAAGGGAGAGTTTTGATCGCGTCCAGCACTTCGCGCCGGCTCTTGTGTTCAAGGGGCATACCCAATCACCTTCGGATGACAAAGAATCTAACACGAGAGCTTGGTGAACAGAAACCGGGGACGGTGAACGGCTTGAGGGCTCGAGCTCCGGCCTGCACTGGAGAGACTGTGCAGAAATCTGAGATTCCCATCCACGGACGTGAGTGGTTTGTTCAAGCTCTGCTTGCTCAGAGGCGCTTGGCCTTAAGTGTTCAGTCATCGGCCCTCACCGGCGCGAAAGGAAGTAAGGCTACCAGGGAGTTTATACCCATCCGCCCGCGTCATGATCGTGGAGTTTCAGGCCAAATCTCCGCGGGCATCTATTGAACCGGCGACGTGCGTTTTCCGCAATTTCGTTCGCTTCTTCGCCTGATTCGGCGTCCCGATCAACGTTCTAGCTATTCTGTCACGTGCGTTCCTGCGCAACCCTGCACTGGCACGGCAGTTGATCCTATTTCTGCTGTAGATGTAGGAATGATTGACAGTTGAGACCGAAAAGAGAAGGCCCAAACGCGGTGGCAGGCTTTTCTGGCGAAAAGCAGTTTTCGAAGGTATGAGGGGGAAATCTGATGAAAGGAAGAACACGGCTTGTATCGCTACTTACAGCTTCGCTCCTCGTCTCCTGGTCCACCGTAGCTGTTCCTCTTGGAACGCAGCAGTCCTTACTATCCACGGCAACGATAATATTGAAGGTGATAGCTTGTTAAGTCACACAGAAGACTCGGCAACCTCGGCAACCTCTGGAGGCTCGGGAAGCCCGACACCTCGAGCTTAGAGAAGCGAAACTATGTACTTGGCAATAGACACAAACCAAAACGTCGCGTGGAACCCGAACCTGAACACAGTTGATTCCCGCGCAATGACCATAACCAGGCTAACCATGAGCGATGAGCGAGAAGTGCTCGCCTATCTCTCACGCCGGCCCTCGCATACATTCGCCCTCGCAGGATTCATCCGCGACAATGGCCTGACCAGCCCCTTGAATCGAGGGAAATTTTATGGATGCCGCGACGTGAGGGGTCAGCTCGAAGGCGTCGCACTCATCGGGCATGCGATCCTGTTCGAAACGACCGACGACGACGCCATCGAGGTGTTTGCGCGGCTCGCCCTCTCTCACCGTGAAGCCTTCATCGCGCTTGCCGAACGAGACAAGATCGACAAGTTCTGCCAGTACTACTCCAAAGCCGGTCAAGCCCCCAGGCTGATCTGTCGAGAACTCCTCTTCGAACAGCGTGGACCGGTCGTCCCCTTCGAGCCTGTTCCGGGCCTCAGAAAGGCCAGCCTGGACGACCTGGACATGGTGGTGAACGCGCACGCCGAACTGGGCCGCCTTGAGAGGGGTCTCATCCCGCTGGAGACCGACCCCGCGGGCTTTCGCCAGCGCTGCGCGCAGCGGATCGAGCGAGGACGCACGTGGGTGTGGACGATGGGGCAAACGCTGATCTTCAAAGCCGACGTCGTCGCGGCGACGCCCGAGGTCAGCTACCTTGAAGGAATCTGGGTCGATGAGGCCGAGCGATCGAAGGGGTACGGTCTCAGATGTCTTTCCCAACTCAGCCAAACATTGCTGAAACAGACTGGCGCTGTCTGCCTGCTGGCGAACGACGAACAACCGGAGGCGCAGCACTTCTATCTGAAGGCAGGCTACAAACCGGTCGATTGCTACGAGACCGTCTACTTATAAAGAACTCTATGACCAAACAACAGTCGGCCAAACTGAATATGTGGGTCGTGGTCGCAAGCGGCTTCGGGGTATGTCTGTTCTCTTTCTACCGATTGCCCGTGACGGAGCTCGGCCTCCCCTTTGCCTTGTTGGCGCTAATAACAATCGGCGTCGGCTCCCAGGTCAACATCAAGATTCCCAGCTTCAAGTCGAATGTCTCTATTTCCGACATCTTCGTCTTCCTGACAATGCTGCTGTTTGGCGGCGAGGCTGCCGTGCTGGTGGCGGTGGCCGAAGCCGTGGTGTCGTCGCTGCGCATCTCAAGCAAGGCTCTCACCATTGCCTTCAACTCAGCCGCAATGGCCTGTTCCACGTTTGCCACGGTCGTGTTGCTGCGTGTGTGCTTCGGCTCCATCACCGATCTGCACGCCAGACATTTTTCAGTGTTGATTTTAGCGTCGTGCTTGATGGGACTGGTGCAATACGTGATCAATTCCAGCATTGTGGCCATCGCGGGAGCGCTGAGGGCCGATCAGCCCATATGGGCTACATGGAAGAAGTACTATCTCTGGATGGCCGTCAGTTACTTCTCGGCGGCGCTGGCGGCCGCATTGCTTTCCAAGCTCAGCCTTCTGGCCGGCCCTTACACATTTCTGGCGATCATGCCCATTATCGCGGTCGTCTATTTCACATACTCGACTTACCTCAAGAACCTCAAAGCTTCGGTTGCGCAGGGCGAACAGGCCGAGCACCACCTTGCCGAACTCGAGTACAGTGAAAAACGTTTTCGAAGCGCCTTCGAAAACGCGCCCACTGGCATGGCCCTGGTTGCCCCGGACGGGTGCTGGCTCCAGGTCAATCGTTCGTTCTGTGAGATCGTCGGTTACTCGGAGCGGGAACTGGTGGGGATGAAGTTTCCGGTGATCACCCACCCGGATGACCTTGACCGCTTCCTGCATCAGGTCAGCGACGTAATGGAAGGAAAGACTCCAACTCACCAGATAGAGAAGCGCTATATAGACAAAGAGGGCGGCGAGATCTGGGCTTTGGTCAACATCTCGCTGCTTCCAGATTCGCGCGGCAGTGCGCCAAACCTCATCTTCCAGATTCACAACATAACCGACCGTAAGCGCGCCGAGGAACAACTCCTCCACGACGCCTTTCACGACGCTTTGACCGGCCTGCCAAACCGCGCCTGGTTTATCGAACAACTGCATGTTGCCCTCAATCGCACTAAGCGACACAGCGACCGCTTGTTTGCCGTGCTCTTCCTGGACCTGGACAGGTTCAAGGTAATCAACGACAGCATCGGCCATATGTGCGGAGACCAGTTGTTGATCGCAATCGCCCGAAGGTTGCAAGCCTGTTTGCGCCCGGAGGACATCGTCGCGCGTCTCGGGGGAGACGAGTTCACAATCCTGCTCAGCGACCTCAAGGACGCCGGGGAAGCAGTAGTGGTTGCCGAGCGCATCCAGAAGCAGGTGTCCCGCGCCTTCAATCTTAGCGGCTACGAAACATTCACGACGGGAAGCATTGGCATCGCCCTCTCCGACTCCGGTTATGACCAGCCGGAAGATCTGTTGCGCGATGCCGACACGGCGATGTACCAGGCGAAGGCGCTGGGCAAGGCGCAACACGTCATCTTCAACGCGGGGATGCACACACGCGCCCTGCACGCGCTTCGACTGGAGATCGATCTGCGCCGGGCGATAGACCGCCAGGAGTTCTTCCTGCAATATCAACCGATCGTATCCCTGACAACCGGCACGCTGAGCGGCTTCGAGGCTCTGGTGCGCTGGCGACATCCTCAGCATGGAGTTGTCCCTCCGGTAGACTTCATATCAGTCGCCGAGGAGACCGGTCTTATCGTTCCGATAGGCCAGTGGGTACTCCGGGAGGCGTGCAGCCAAATGAAGCGGTGGCAGTCGCTGTTGTCCCCTGCATTGCCGCTTTCTATCAACGTCAACCTGTCCGGCAAGCAGTTCGCCCACCCGGGATTGACTGACCAGATCATCCAGACTCTGCAAATGACCGGCCTCGATCCGCGCGCGCTCAAGGTGGAAATCACAGAGAGCGTAGTAATGGAGAACGTCGAAGCCACCGCCGGAATGCTGGAAAGGCTGAGGGCTCTCGGAGTCGAACTGAGTATAGATGACTTCGGCACCGGTTACTCGTCTTTGAGCTACCTGCACAGGTTGCCAATCGACACCCTCAAAATAGATCGCTCGTTCGTCAGCCGCATCGGCGAGAACAACGACAACAAAGAGGTCGTGCGTACGATAGTAATGCTCGCCCATATCCTGGGGAAGGGCGTGGTTGCGGAGGGAGTCGAGACAAAGGAACAACTTCAACACCTTCGTGAACTGAAGTGCGACAGCGCGCAGGGCTACCTGTTCTCTAAGCCTGTTGACCCCGATGACGCTCTGGAGTTAATCCGCAGCACATCACAATGGCTCTCCGGCGACTTATTCACCGACCAGCACAAAGGGGCCTTCGACACGCTCGCCAGTACCTATTCGATGTAGCTCTCGTAGGATGGGGGGGTCGTTTCCAGGTTGGAATTCTTACTCGACAGACAGAGTCTTCAGCAGTACCTGGCTCCCATTGTGGGCCTCCACAATATGGAGTGACCGCCTGGCATCGTGATCGGATCCCAACGTGTAAACCCCGCCCATGCCTTGCACCGGGTTCTGCTCTCGAATCAAGCGGTCCAGATATGACTTGACTCCATTCCGGCTGAAACCACCCCGCAGAATTGCTTCGCGGAGCAGATAAATCGCGTCGTAAGCGAAGGCGTTTCCATAGTCAGGATCGCTTCCGGCGACCGCGCGAAAATCCAGCAGAAAGCTCTTCACCCGCTCGTTATCCCGGTCAGGCATGAAAAACTGGGAGATTCTCATCCCTTCCTGCAGCTTCGGGTCGCGCTGGAGCACACTCAGCGGAGAAATGCTATCGCCTCCCAGAATGTCCCCATTGAAGCCCGCCTCGCGAATGGCGCGAATGGTCCACAACGCGGCGTCTACTCGCTGAAAGAGGACAAAGAGGTCCGGTCGAGCCTTTCCCTCCAGACCCTTCAGAGACGAACGAATCATCGTCTGGTCATCGTCCCCCAGAACATTCCGATGCATTATGCTGGCGACGATCTCCCCGCCGATTTCGCGGACCCGCGATTCAAACAACTCGGCCAGGCCTCTCCCATAGGCGTCGTTGACGTACAGAACTGCGATGCGCTTCTTAGCCCAGTCGCGAACTGAGTACTCAGCGAGCGCAGGCCCCTGCGCCGCGTCCGAGATGCAGAGCCGGTATGTCCAATGTCCGATGTTAGTGATTCCAGGGTTAGTAGCTATAGTGACAATCTGCGGGACTCCCTTTTGATTGTACAGCGCTGCGGCCGACAGCGTTGAGGAGCTGTCGCTGTGACCCACCACCGCGAGCAGGTCTCCCGTGTCGGCGAACTTGTTTGCCCACTCCAGGATCTCCGTCGCGTTGTACACGTTTCCGATCTTCCACTCGAGTCCCATCAGCTCGATCGGAACCCCGTCGATTCCGCCGCCGGCGTTGATCTCCCTCGCGGCAAGCTCGACCGCTGGATGATTCACCGAGGAAAGTGCGATCCCTATCACCACACGCCCGGGCCGCGAAGTGCAGGACAGCGGAAGCAGAATCAGAAGAACGACCCAGATCAGACTGCCTCTCATATATGGACGGACCTCAACTTTCAAGCACGTTGCGGATCGCGCGTGCGTACTCTTCGAACTTGAAGGGCTTCTGAATGCGAGGGATCGAGGTCTCAGCGAATAGTTTGCCCGTCGTTAGACCTATTAGATCTCCCGAGACGAACAGGAAGCGGCGTGAGAGTTCGGGTTTGTGCTCGCGGCACCAGTAGTAGAGCTGAATTCCGTCCAGCAGGCCAGGCATTCGCACGTCTGCGATGACGATGTCGAAAGAGCTGTCCTCAATGCAGCGCACCGCTTCCTCTCCGGAGCGCGCGCCGGTGGCCTTGATGCCCATGGACCCAAGATAGACGGTTTGCAATCGCACGAAGGGCTCCTCGTCATCGACGACCAATGCGGTGTACTCCCGGCCGAATCGAAACTGTTCGGGCGTCGCGTCTCGTGCCTGGACCACCGCCTTCAAGTCGCTCACGGGTAGTGTGATGACGAACCGAGCTCCCTGCTCCAGATTCTCCGCGCGAATCTCGCCGTGATGTTCCTCGATGATGCCGTAGCACACGCTCAGCCCCAACCCTGTGCCCTGTCCCACCTCCTTTGTTGTGTAGAATGGATCGAAGACCCGCTCGGGCTCTCGTATTCCCGCGCCGTTATCACTGAACTCGAGAGTCACAACTCCATTCTGCGAGCTGGTACGCACGCAGATACACCCGGCCGTGTTGGCCTCCTTAATTGCGTCGTAGGAGTTGTTGAGCAAGTTGAGAACGACTTGCTGAATCTTATTCATATCCGCGCAAAGATACGCATTCTCTGGATCGTACTCTCGAACCATCTTAATGTTTCGGGTGCTGAACTCGTACTCGCGCAGTTGAAGCACCTGCTCTACGACATCGTTGATGCGAATCACCTCGAGACGGGGCTTAACCTGCCGCGCGAACTGGAGGAGGTTGGCTACGATCTTGCGGCAGCGGTCGGCCTGAAAGTGCAGGTCCTCCATCATTTTTATCTGTTTGGGGTCGCCATTCGTGGCGCTGAGACGCATCTTCGCAAGCTCGGTGTAGCCCATGATCACTGCCAGAGGGTTGTTCAATTCGTGCGCCACACCGCTGACCAACTGTCCGACTGCCGACATCTTCGCCGCCTGGACAAGCTGGAGTTGTAAGGTTTGAAGTGCTCGCGTTCGCTCGTCGACCTTCAGCTCCAGGCTGCGATAGCTCTCGGTCAGCGACTCAGCCATGAAATTGAAGCCGTGCGCTAATTGTCCGATCTCGTCTGAGCGCGCCGAGGGTGCGCGCGCCTCGAAGTTTCCCTGCCGCACCTGGTTCGTGGCTTCAAGAATCGAGTGCAGCGGATGCAGAACTCTCCTGCGCAACAGAACAGTGAAGGTGATCAGAGTCAGGACCAGCGCGCCGGCAAGCCCCCCGATGGCCGCGTAAGCAGCCGAAACCGAATTGTTCAACTGGGTCTGTACCGCCACCAGCTTGTTGGTCTGCAATTCGTTCAGCTCGTTGAACCCCTTGTCTATTTCCTTCTCAAGCTCCTCTACACTGGCGAAGCGGAACGTCGCCTGCGCGCGGTTCTTGTTGCGCAGCCATTCGAATACTTGCGTACCTTGAACTGCCAACTCCGCCTGCAGCGATTTTATCTTTTCGACAGTGAGCCGCTCCTGTTGTCCGATGTCTAGCTTTAGGTACCTGATCTGCTTCTCACCCAGCTTGTAGTTGAGCTCACCAAAAGTATCTCGGAATTCAGGGTCGAGGTGATCAAACTGCTGCCGCAGCAAACTGATCTGCTCGTTTATGGCGCTGCGCAAATCCTGGTTCAACTTAGAGGTGTCTGTCAGGTTCTGTGTCAGCCGTGCTCCCTCGGCTGGAAACTTGGCAAACTGGTAGGTGATCCCGGTCGCGAAGACGACGACCAGAAAGAAAGTAACAGCTAAGAGAAGAAGGAATAGCCTCGATACAGACATGGACTGCGCGACCGCCCGCCGCGTACTGCGACTCAGGCTCGATCTGGCCGCCTCCTCTTCAATGGGACCGGCTCGGGCTCCCGACGGTCAGCCCTCCTCGGCAAAGCATTAATGAATATATGGGAGAGCCTTACCGCCAAAATTGCCAAGCCCTCCTGCGCCAGATCAGTTCTTAGCAGTTTGTGGATCGTGCCGGTCAACCGACTGCTGGTAAAAGCCACCAGAAAGGATTAACCCGATCCCCAACGAGCCAGTTCCTCCAACGAGGTGTCGGGGATAATCGCTTTGCCACTGGAAACTCAACAACCAGGCAATGGCAAAATTACGCACCGCGTAGGATTGCGCGCACCAATTATGGTTTAGCCCCCCGGCAGCGTCAAGACATATGAATTTGGCAGGAGGTGATGACCGTGGACGGTGGGTCTTTATCAACCTCTGTTGTTGCTGTCCGTGATCAACACGGGTCGTCGTGGTGGCTCTAAGCAACCGGGAAGGCCGAACGTGAGGCGGAGATCGCCGGAGTGTTCGGTGTCTCCTCGAATGGCGGCTGTGTATGCAGCGGCTTGCTCGACGGCACGATGCCCCCTCGCTGCGGACCAACGAATCGAATGCCCGATAATCGGTGCGGGCAGCAACGGGGTGGTGCGTGATTAGAGTACTTGGAAAAGAAAGTCTCGAGCGGGTGGGTCAACCATGTATGGCGGCATGGGTAGCGAAGCTTGACAGTGGGAAGAGGCCTCGGCTATTTTGAACCTCCGACTAAAGCGGGCCAGCGTAGCTCAGTTGGTAGAGCATCGGTTTCGTAAACCGGAGGTCAAGGGTTCGAATCCCTTCGCTGGCTCCATAGAATCAATGAGTTGGCGTCATCTCTGCGATGACGCTCGCATTCTTCGCTCACCTTTTCAAGCTCTAAGGCGTAGCAATGTTTCCCCTATTCGTCCAAATGATCCGTTCGTCATCGAGCACAAAGCGCCGCCAGATACAAAGAGTTTGAGATCGACCGGACGTTCCAACCCTATTTTGAAACACCGATGGTCGGGCTCTTGCGGAAAGGCAACCGGTGAGATAACGCTGCGCGGATTTGAGTCAAACGAGCTTATGGCCCTCGTCCGTTCTCTGGTTTTGGAGGCGAAAGAATGCCTAACTTGTATGCGGCAACCCTCCTGGAAATGTTTAGGACTGCCAGTGTAAATGGCAACAAGACTGTCTCGGCGCGAATGAGTACCGGCTTGCCCGATACGCCCATATGGGACTTACAGGTGAACGCTGAGAACCGTGTGATCTACGTTGCCACGTATGGACGAGGCGTATGATAAACGCTTGACCCTGCTCTGTTACAAGTCCAGTGTCATAATGCTTCGGCGAGCCAAATCCGCTGAGACTTCCACCTTGGACACCTAAGAAGGAGCACGACTAGAGCAGACCAATTCTTAACGATAGCTGATGCACAGCCCCTCCCGCGTCAATCGGATTCTGTCGTCGCCCATGGCAGTAGACCTCTCTGGAAATGAACTTGCGTAATACTCAGCAAGCTGGAGACGAAATAGCAAAGGGTTTCGAGGTGGACATCTTCAGCCGCTATGTCGTGGGCTGGATCGTGACGCATCAAGAGTCGGCGACGCTGGCCAGCCAACTCATCGCCGAGACCTACGCCAAGCAAGGAATCGAGCCAGGGCGCCTGACTGTGCATGCAGACCGCGGCTCGTCTATGAAGTCGAAGTTGGTTGCGCATTTGCTGGGCGATCTTGGCGTCACCAAGACTCATTCGAGGCCACACGTATCCAATGACAACTGTTACTCGGAATCGCAGTTCAAGACGATGAAGCACCGGCCGGAGTTTCCTGATCGGTTCGGTTCGATTCAAGACGCTCGAGGGTTCTCGCGTGGGTTCTTCGATTGGTACAACAAGGAGCATCGTCATTCGGGGATCGCATTGCACACGCCCCAGAACGTCCACTGCGGGCTTGCGCATGTGTTGAACGAGGAGCGGCGACAGACTCTGCTGAAGGCGTACGCTCAACATCCCGAGCGGTTCGTCAAGAAGCTGCCCGAGGCTCCTGTATTACCTGGAGCTGTTTGGATCAACCCGCCGAAGCTGATAAGCGGGGAGTCGGAGACAGACCCGGCGCTAACTAAATTCAATCGGCCGGTGTCTCAAACCCGTTGACACATTCCGCAAACGGCCGAGGGGTGACAACGGTCACAGGCGAGACCTAACAGCGGTCACAGCGTTGTTGATTCAAAGCCTCTACTATGTGTGCCACGTTGGGGGCAGTGCTCAAATCCTCTCCCACGGAATCCTGCACCAAACGACGCAAGGAGGTGTTTCGTATGGCTAATCATCGGAAGCTGTATGCTGAGGTCCTTGCCTGGGCCCTTGTTCTCGCGTCAGGTTTCTTTCTCTTTGCGCTCTTCGGTTCCACACCACGCGCGCTTGCGATTCCGGCATTTGCCCGCAAGTATCAAACCTCTTGCGCCACCTGCCACAGCAACTTTCCCGAGCTGAATGACTTCGGTGAGGCTTTCAAGAAGAACGGATTCAAGTTTCCAAAGGACGACGACACTCTTGTCAAAGAGCCTCCCCTTCTGTTGGGAGCGGAGGCCCAGCGCGAAGCCTTCCCTAAGGTCATTTATCCAGGCGAGATGCCGGGAACCATTCCGATCTCCTTCCGGTTTTTGGGGTTCGCAAGCTACAACAGCAAGCGGCCATTGTCCGCGGGTCTCGTGCCGCGCACGGATCTGTTTACGCCCGATACTTTTACGATTATTGCAGCAGGAAGCTTCGGTCCCAATCTCTCTTTCTGGGTCGATGATGACC
>JBGPFL010000061.1:0-11637 GCA_041483295.1 Blastocatellia bacterium
ACCGCGGTGCTCGCAATGAACGCCGTGCACGGGCCGTACTGGGAGGTCGACGCCGCCGAAGCCTTCGAACCCGACGCGACTGCCGAGAGATGGCCAAAGGGCGAGCACTTCATCCTCGACGTACAGACCCACTTCACCAACTCGTACGACCTCGGGTTAGAGCGTCGAGCGGGGACGGGAGGCGGCTTCCGTCAGTATGAATTTCTGAAAAACATGGGATTCAATCTGAAGGCCGATGCTGAAGCCTACAGCTTCCACAATTTCGTCAAAGAGATCTTCTTCGACAGCGAAACCAGCATGATCGTCATCAGCGGCGTGCCCAGCAAAGAGAAGCAACGCGATGACACCGGCAAGGTCCTGGACGGGGCCGACCGCAGCAAGGCCGGCCTGCCGAGCTGGCTCATGACCAAACGTAAGAAGGACCTCAACGATCTGGCAGGTTGTCAGCGGGCGTTGTGTCAGGGGAACGTGGCCCCGAATCATTATTGGGACAAAGCTACGGACAAGCCCGATTGGCCGGCGCTGTGGGAACAGATGGAACGCGAGGCGAAGCTTTACAAGATCGATTCGTGGAAGTGGTACTGCCATACGGATCCAGGTGGAAGCGGCGGCGGATTCCAGCTCGACGACTATATGTCGGCGAAGTTCTACGAAAAGGCCAGGGAGTTGGGTGTCAAGCTCTTCAGCGTGCACAAGGGATTCTCATATCAATCGCGCACACTCGGACACCTGGCGAATCCGCAAGATGTCGAGAAAGCCGCCCTGCAAAACCCCGACCTCACATTTGTCATTTACCACTCCGCGCTCAAGCATGGAACCAACGAACCGGGCTACGTCGAAAATAACCAGTTCGATCCGCAGACCGGCGACTTCCTGTGGCACAACGTGCTCATGGACATCAAGAAACGCAATCCGAAACTCAACAACGTATACTGCGAGATAGGCTCGTCGTTCGGATTGCTCGCCGTCGAAAACCCAGCTATGTGCCAGCACCTGATGGGCAAGAACATCAAATACTACGGCGCAGACCACGTGATCTGGGGAACGGATTGTTTGTGGTGGGGTTCACCGCAGTGGGCAATCGACCTGTTCAAGCGGTTCCAGTTTACCGACGAGATGTGCGAGAAGTTCGGGTATAAGAAATTGACGAAGGAGGACAAGGCGAAGGTCTTCGGCTTAAACGCGGCGAAGCTCTATAAGGTCGACGTAAAGGCCAAGCGCAAGGGCCTGCCCGTTGACGCCTTGACCAAGTTCAAGAAGATCTACAAGGAAGAGGGCGGCGAGGCCTCGAACCGAGCAGCAGGCTGGGTTCGCGCGGAGGCCTGAAGCTGCTGCCCGGTTAATAGAAAACCGTCTGCGCCGGGGTGAGCGGGGCACCCGAACGGCCGGCGCCGAACCAGCCGCTCAGAATGGCCAGGATCGAGCGAGTCACCACAGTTGTGTTACACCGGCCGCTTCCACGCGAGCATAATTCCGTCCCGCATAGTCAGACAGACATTTTCGACGCGCGGGTCGGCCTGCACTCGCTCATCAAATGCGACTATCGCGCGACTGTCCTCATCCTGCGGGTTAAGAACACGGCCGCTCCACAGAACATTATCGGCCACGATCAACCCACCCTGCCTTAGCAGCGGCAGACAGGCTTCATAGTAGTTGGAGTAGTTACTCTTGTCGGCATCGATGAAGACCATATCGAGAGGCCCGGTGAGACTCTTAATCGTCTCGATCGCGGGACCGATTCTGATCTCGATCTTGCGGCCGTGAGGGCTTTGAGCGAAGTAGCGGCTCGCGATCGCTTCCGCCTTCGGATCTATGTCGCAGGTGATCAGATGGCCATCGTCGGGAAGCCCCTCGGCCATCATCAAAGCGCTGTAGCCGGTGAACATTCCTATCTCTAAGACACGGCGCGCGCCGGTCAATCGCACCAGCATCTTCAAGAAGCTGCCCTCAATGCGCCCGACTTGCATGTCCGGCGACGTCATCGATGCATAGGTTTCATCACGCAGACGCAGATACAGCTCAGATTCCGGCTTGGTGTGATCGTGCGCGAACTGCTCGATTCTTTCGTCTACTATCGTCATCGATACTCTCCTCCCGATATTTGGACCTTTACTTCTAACACTCCTATACCGGTTTCCGCCACACGCGGCCGCGTTTTTAGATCGCGGCCGGCTGTGATATAAGGACGAGGCCGCGGCGGTCGTGATTGCAGCGATGTCGTCGTCCGTCCGCGGGTTATTCATGCGGAGGTAACCATGTCCGAAGGAGTCATTCTCACTCGTGTAATCGACAGAGTCGCGACGCTGACTTTCAATCGTCCCGAAAAGCTCAACGCTCTGAGCCGCGACCTGCTCGCTCAGTCCATCGACACTCTGAAAAACTGGAGCACAGATCCCGAGGTCGGTGCAATCGTCGTGACGGGAAGCGGGAGAGCGTTCTGCGCAGGCGGCGACGTGTCGATGATGAACAGCGAAGGCGACGCTGCGCTGACGCTCGAGCAACGAATCGATGGCCTCCGCGAAATGCAAGCCTTATCGTGGTTGCTCTACAACATTCCCAAGGTCACGATAGCCGCGGTGAATGGCTTCGCGATGGGCGCCGGCCTCGGAGTATGTCTGGCCTGCGACCTGCGTATATCTTCCGACCAGGCGAAGTTCGGTACGGCTTATGCGAAGGTTGGCTTCGGCGGTGATTTCGGCACGACCTGGTTGCTGAGTCGCTACGTGGGAGGGCCAAAGGCCAAGGAGTTGTTCTTCCTCGGCGACATCCTCGAAGCAGCAGAAGCCGAACGGCTTGGACTGGTCAATCGGGTGGTTGGACATGAAACCCTCGAGTCGTACGTTAGTGAAATAGCTTCAACGATCGCGCACGGTCCGACGACCAGCTTCCGCTATATGAAAGCCAATGTGAACCTCGCCGCTACTACGGATTTTCGTACGCTGCTCGACCGGGAGGCCGAGACTCATCTTCGTTGCGGGATGACCGAGGACCATAAAGAAGGCGTCCGCGCATTTATGGAGAAGCGACAACCCAGGTTCACCGGCAAGTGAACAGGAGCCAGTATGGAGTTCGTACAGATCATCTACGAGAGAGTTAATCGCGTCGCCACAATTACTCTCAATCGCCCAAAGAAGCTCAATGCCTATTCGGAGGTTATGGTGCACGAGATTCTAGCAGCGCTGGCCGATGCTCGCGATGATAACGACGTGCGAGCCGTGATCATCACGGGCACCGGTCGAGGTTTCTGTTCCGGCGGCGATATCGGTACCGACTTCGAATATCCGAGTCGTTACCGTGGGCATCGCATGGAATCGCTGCTCGAAATGCGAGAGAACATGCACCAACTGGTGACCTTTCTCCGCCGCTTTGATAAGCCGACTATTGCGGCGGTGAACGGCGCCGCGGTAGCGGGCGGATTGACGCTGGCTCTGTGCTGTGACTTCCGGATAGCAGCCGAGAGCGCCCGCCTGGGAGATACCAGCCTGAAGTTCGCGCTCATACCTGACGAAGGCGGCGCGTATCTCTTCCCGAAATACATGGGTCTACAGAACGCTCTGAAGATGTCCCTGTTCTCCGAGGTGTACGCGGCCCGGGAAGCGAAAGAACTGGGTCTGGTCACCGAGGTCGTCCCCGATGAAGAGCTGATGCCGGCAGCCCGCGCATGGGCCGAGCGACTGGCCGATGGTCCGCCCATAGCAATTCGCATAACCAAGCGAATGATGTATAAGCAACAGACGATGGACCTCGAGAACGCGTTGGAGGATGCGGCGCTGGGAACGATGGTGGTGAACTATTGTGCAGACGTGAAGGAGGGCACGGCGGCCTTCCACGAAAAGCGCAAGCCAAAGTTTGAAGGGAAATAAGGAAATGCGAATTTCGAATTTCGAATTTCGAATTTCGAATTTCCTTCCCTAGTTCTGGGTCTTTTCCCTTACGTCTGCGGCCGCCTTATACCTCTCCTTCTCTTTCTCCTTCTGAAGGTATGGTATTCCCTTCTCCATCCATTCGGGCATCGGAGCGCCCTTCAAAAAATGATCGAAGAACTGCTGCAGCCGCATCGTGTAGTCCTTCTGATTGACTCGCTTCCTCAGCCCGTGAGGCTCTCCGTTGTAGCTGAACATGTAGACTTCTTTGCCCAGCCTGCGCAACGCCAGATAATACTCGATGCCTTGATACCACGGCACCGCGTCGTCATTGTCGTTGTGAATCATCATGAGCGGAGTCTGCACTCGATCAGCTCTGAACACCGGTGAGTTCTCCAGATACAACATTGGAGCCTCCCACAGATTCGCACCAATGCGGCTCTGTGTATGCTCGTACTGAAACTGCCGAGGCAGTCCCGTCCCCCATCGGATGCCGCTGTAGGCGCTCGTCATATTCGCCACCGGTGCGCCGGCGGCCGCCGCCTTGAATCGAGTCGTCTGCGTGATCATGTAAGCGATTTGATAACCGCCCCAACTGTGTCCCTGAATTCCAATCGCCTTCTCATCGACGAAGCCCCTGTCCACGACAGCTTGAATCGCGGGTAACACGCACTTGAGGGCGCTTTGCCCGGGATGCCCGACGGTATAAACAATATCCGGCATCAGCACCAGGTAGCCGTTGCTCGCATAGTACGATGGGTTAATCGAATGGCTCGGCCTGGGATCTACAAAACGATGCAACCCCTCCGACAGCGTCTCGTAGATATACACGATCATCGGATACTTCTTCGTGGAGTCGAAATTCTCGGGTTTGATCAACATACTGGTGAGCGGAACACCGTCGAGGTTCTTGTATCTCACAAGCTCGGAGGTGCCCCACAACAACTGCGCTTTCTGCGGGTTCGCGTCGCTCACATTCTTGAGATTCTTGAAGTCGGGACCGGCCACCAACAGGTCCGGAAACTCATTGAAGGTCGACGCCGTAAACAAGTAGACATCGGCATTCCTGGCCCTGGCCGGGGCGCTTAAGCTCTTCGCCGCCATTATCAACTTTTCGGGTTGGCCCCCGTCGACCCGGTCGCGATAGAAACCCGAATCCCGGGTCCATTCGTTCTCAGCTCTCAACAGCAGCGGCTTGCCGGGATCGATGAACTTCTCTTCGGGCTCGAGCCGCACGTATCGAAACGTCGTCTTCTCCCTTCTGCCGACCCCGTCGGTCAGATTCCTGCCCGCGCTGCCATCGGGAGCGACCTGCCATATGTCGTAGCGATCGTATAGCAAGACATACTTATCGCCCGCCGTCCAACCTCCGTTGCCGTAGCTCGGCGGCACGCTCGGCGAGTCGTGATCTTCTCGCGAGAAGCTGACGCCGAGGCTCTTTGTCAGATTGACAACCTTGCCGTCCGGAACCGACAGCGTGTTCCAGTCTTTGCCATCGTAGAAGAGCCCGTACTTGCCGGCCGGCGACCAGGAGACTGCCCATTGCTGCTTCTTCATCAGAGGCCGGCGGGTTCCATCGGACGTGTTCACCAGAAAGTAATCGGAATAGTCCGTGTCGTATCCGATCATGATCCGATAGCCGCGATCGTCGGATCCCAGCGCCCACCTTCCATCGCTACTCGGGTTGACTTCCGCCATTGATTCATCCGCCAACTGGAGGCACTTCTTCTCTTTCAGATGAAACACCGCACGGTAGGAGCGATTCCTGTCGCGCTCAGCGCGCACTTTCTGCATCGGCTGAATGTAATCGTCTTTCCAGTGCCACAAGTCAACCATTACCTTTTCATCAGATGACGCATCTTCGGCCTCGTCTTTCTCCGGATCGGCGTGTGGAGCGACACCAAAGAAGATTGAGCTTCCTTCGAGCGAGAAGTTGATGTTAGCTTTGTCACTGATCACCATCCCCGGCGTGATCCCGGCAGATGAAGACGATGCGATCTCCGTGGCAGGCGAACTCAGATCGGAAAGGTAGAGCTTAAACCTGGGCTGGGGAGACGCGGCATCGTCGCGGTCGCTCAAGAACGCCAACACTGTCTGTTTCTCATCCCAACTCAACTTCGTGTACTTGCCCTTCCCCGATAGCAGCGTAGCCGGCACGTCCGTTGATCCTGGTGTCGTCGCATAAGCGCCGTTTGTCTCCTCTTTCTTTGAGGACACCGCGAAAACAAGTCTCTTTGCATCCTTGCTGAGGCTGTATTCGAGCACATCGGTGAACGTTCGCTCGCTCTTGTCGCTCAAGTTACGAAGCACGAGATCGCTGCCGTACTCCTTCTTCCTGTCTCGCCTTCTCCTTTCGGGAGGGCTTGCAGGCGCAGGCGTCTCCGGTGGCCTTTTATCGTCGGCCTTCTTCTCCTCAGGCTTCGCCTCGAGCTGATAGGCGAGAAAGCCTGTGCCGTTCTCCGGAACTTGAAAGCTCTTCACTCGATCGACCCGCGTGACCTCGCCGGTGCCGACGTTCATGATTCCCATCGCGTTCTTCGGCATCTCCTCAGGCTTCTTCTTCTCCTTCTTTGCCTTCTCTGTTTCGGCCTTCGTCGGAAGAATTGAAAAGACTACGAAGCGGCCGTCGGCGGTGAACGAGGGCCGTCCCACAAACACCGGCGGGCCAGCCGGCAACTCACCTGTAGGATCATTCTGCCGCGTCGGTTGTGCGCCGCGGATATGCCGCCACTCGGCTCCGGTTGCGAGACTGCGAACGACTATTTCGCCATCGCCGTCCTGAGGCACAAGCGCGTACGCCACGAATTTGCCGTCGCGTGAGAGAGTCTGACCCTGAATTGCGCGCCAACCGTCGTAGTCTGAGTGCCTCAGCGGCCGCTTCGAGGCAGGCTGCTGAGCCGAGGCCGATGCCGCAAGTAGAACAGCCAACAAGTGAAGGACGATGATCTTTCTCAAGACGGTTCGAGTCGATCTGTGCAATGGGAATGCGTTCATGGTGAATCGCTCCTTATTCAGGATCAGAATGAGTGAGTCGATGAGTTGCTCAAGCTGTCAGTTGTCAGTGGTCAGTTGTCAGAGGGCCGTCGCCTGTAATCCTCGCAGGTCTTGGCAACGGACAAGCAAACAACGGACAACTGACGACGGTGGCGAATCAGCAGGAATCGAGTCCACTGATCCTCGAGACAATAATCCAGGTTGCGTCTGCCGTCCACTACTGACATAAGGGCCAGCCACGAATCACACGAATTTCACGAATCTACACGAATTATTAGTGATCATTCGTGGAATTCGTGTGATTCGTGGCCGGCCCTTGTGGTTTCGTCAGAATTCATCCCCGAATCCGGGATCACTTAACGGGCTTGCCCCACTCAATCTCTTTTCTCATTTTTCCTTTGAGTATCTTGCCGCCAGGATTGCGCGGCAGCGGTTCAGCGCGGATCGAGAGGTACTGCGGTACCTTGAAGTCCGCCAGGTGTTTGTGCGCGAATGCGAGAATGTCGTCAACATCGGCTTTTTGCCCTGGACGAGGCACGATGATCGCGCCGACCTTTTCACCCATCACCTCATCGGGCACGCCGAGCACCGCTACTTCAAAGATCGCCGGATGCGCGGCCAAAGCGTTCTCGACCTCGACACAGTAGACGTTCTCACCACCGCGACAGATCATATCTTTCTTCCGATCCACGATCTGAACGAACCCCTCGTCATCTATGCGCGCCATGTCACCGGTGTGCAACCAGCCGTTCACGAAGGTCTCGGCAGTAGCCTCGGGTTTGTTCCAGTAGCCGTTGACCACGTTCGGCCCTCGCACGAGCAGTTCACCTACCCCCGTCTCCCGATCTGGCTCGAAGAGTTCGAGATCGACAACCGGCGCCGCGAAGCCTACCGTCTCGGGCCGCGAGTGCGCATACTCGTGCGGCAGGTAGGTCGCCACCGAGGAGGTCTCACTCAACCCAAAGCCGTTCCCCACTCGCGCGTTCGGGAAGGCCTCCATGATTCGCGCGACAAGCTCCGGAGCAATCGGGGCGCCCCCATAGCTGACCCAACGAATCTCAGTGGTGTCCAGCTCTTTGAAGTTCGGTTGGTTGATCGCGAGCCAATAGACGGCGGGAACCGAGGTGAGTAGATTGATTCGTTCGTCGCGAATAGCCTTGATGAAAGCTTGAACCTCGAACGCGGGCATTATCACCAGCGTATCGCCGGCCTCACAGGTTGGAAGCAACTGGCTGTTACAACCGGTCACGTGAAAGAGCGGAACCGATACCAGATTGCGAACGCTGCCATCCACTGGAAGCTTCGTGACCCTGTGACACGTTTCGATATTCGAGAGGAAGTTCTCCTGCGTGGTCTTTGCCCCTTTCGGGAAACCGGTCGTGCCGCTCGTGTAAAAGATTCCCGACAGGTCGCTGGGTGTGAGATCCTCGACTACAAACGGTTCACCGTCGGGGAGCGGAGCACCTGGGCTGAACGTAAAGCACGAGCCTGAATCCGTGACCACATACTCGACCTCTGATTCGCTGAAGCGGGTGTTGACCGGCACCGCCACCGCGCCTGCCATCTGGGATCCGAAGAACGCGAGGCACCAATCGACTCCGTTGCCTAAACGAATGGCTACGCGGTCACCCCGGTTCACGCCCTGGGCCTTCAACCCCCCCGCCACGCGAGCCGACCGGTCCCATAGCTGCCGGTAACTGATTCGCTCCCCGCCAAGCTCCACAAGGGCTTCGTGATCGGGAGTCTTTTCTATTGTGGCTCGCAGCATCTCGACCAGTGAGCGGGGCCGCCGGTCATAACGCGAAATGCCGTCGGCGCCGCGTGTGATTTCGCTGTAATCGAATGGACGAATCATCAGTAAGAACCTTGCCTCTCAAATATCTTTCGAGGATTGTCGACAAGCATTGTTGTAATCTGGTCGTCGGTGACGCCTCGTTGTTTAAGCGCGGGGATCACATCGTTGTGAATGTGGAGGTAGTGCCAGTTCGGCATCATCGTGTAGACGGCCTCGGGCAGCCAGTCGCTAAAGCAAGCGGCGTCGTGTGACAGGACCATTTTGCCGGCGTGGCCTCGTTCGCACATCCGGGCGACTGTGCTGACGCGATCTTCAAACGACAGCAGCGTGTCTATGCCGAAGCGATCCATTCCTATGTAGGATCCATTTGCGATGAGCTTCTCCAAGTAGTCGAGGTCGGTCGTATCGCCGGAGTGCCCGATTACTACTCGCGACAGGTCCACGCCTTCTTCTTCAAAGATGCGCTGTTGATCGAGGCCGCGCTGGCTGTGGGCATGGGTGTGAGTCGAGATCGGAACGCCGGTTTTGCGATGAGCCTGCGCGACCGCACGCAAGACCCGTTCGACTCCGGGAGTCAAACCTTGCTGGTCGGTTGCGCACTTCAGAATAGCGGCTTTCACTCCCGTATCGGCGATACCCTCTTCGATGTCTCTCACAAACATTTCGGTCATAAGCTCGGGGCCGCCCAGGACGGTTCCGGGTCCGCGAAAGTGAAAGTACATCGGCACGTCGTTGTAGGTGTAGACCCCGGTCGCGGCAATGATGTTGATACCTGTCTTTTCGGCTACACGTTTTATTCGCGGGATGTAGCGCCCGAGTCCGATGACGGTGAGATCGACGATCGAATCGACGCCGCGGGACTTCAGCTCGTTCATTCGCTTTATCGCGTCCGCAATACGCTGCTCTTCATCGCCCCAGTCTTTTGGGAAGTTCTGCGCGATCTCCGGGGTAAGAATGAAGACGTGCTCGTGCATCAGCGTAGTGCCGAGCTGTGCACTCTCGATGGGACCCTTCACCGTACTTACGTTAGGCATCGTTCTCCTGGATGCTCCAGTTGATAAGTGAGCGATGGGCATCCGCCTTGCTGCGGCCCGTCGCGAAATCTTCTGCGTTCCTCCGGGTCGTCTCGGGTTTTCCTGGACCAGCGGGAGATCAACCGCAGAGCCACGCAGAGGAGACTTGCTGAGAAACAAGAGGTCACGGGTTGCTGTACAGAGGCACCATACTAATATCAAGTCACGTGCAGCATCAAGCAAAACGCAGGCTGCCTTCGAATCAGGTTCTTACGGAGTCAAAATCGATTACGGACACGGGCCACCGGAAGACCCAAGGCGGCATCAGAAACCCCACAGTCGTTTTCGTCAGTCGGTTGCATTACTGCACGTGTAATCTGCTGCACATATCGAGGTTTCAGATTAACTTCGGAACTCGACGCCTGGGACCACGTTTAATTTAGGTCGTGCTATACTACCTCCCGTAAGGAGGAACAAATGGACCTAGAGCGAACGATGCAGTTCATCATTGAACAGCAGGCGCAGTTTGCATCTGATATTCAGATCATCAAGGAAGTCATCAAAGCTCAGCAGGAACAGTTCGGCAGCAACATCAATCAAATAAACACGGTCCTACTCGACGTAGCGACGTCGCAGGAAAGAACGAATGAGATAGTCGAGGTCCTTGCTCAGCGCGTTGTTGACCTCTCAAGTCTAGTGGAACGACACATTGCCAGGCACAATTAGGTGCTCGTCATTTCGCCTACAGATCTTGGGTCTTTTCTGTTGCCCTGACAGGAGAACTGAAATGGCTTGCGGAGTATGCGGCAGAGTTGGGCACAATGCCTCAACCGTCCTCATGATCTTCCACGCGTAGACTTTTCAAAGTCAATTCCGAAAAGTAAGCGCTGTGAGTGTTGCGGAAAATATGGCTACGAGATTCATCGTCACCATCCGCGAGGTCGAGCAGACGACAGTGACTACTTGGACGTATGCAATGGATCCACTTGCACTGCTGTCACGATGGAGACACTCAAATTCTTCCGAAGAAGCCGAGGGTTTGTAGATATACTGGTAACCCCAGCTACTGGCGAACGGCACTAGCCTCTTTGACAGATTTCGCGGACCTGCCATCCTCAGCCCCAAGCAGCTTGCTTTCGGCCTAACGCGCGCTTCCGTCTATCTTGTGAAATAAACTCCTGATCTCAACCCTGCAACGGAGGACTGAGCCTAGCGATGGCCGCCAACCGGACAGACTCGCCCCGGCATCCCTACACGCTCGCCGAGTACTTCGCCCTGGAACACACTGGCGACGCACGCTACGAGTACTGGGACGGTGAAATCATCTGCATGAGTGGCGGTAGCGAACAACGCGTCAGGATCGGCGGGAGCGTCTACTTCACCCTCCGCCAGCAGCTAGCGGGGCGTAACTGCGAAGCTTTCACGAGCGACCTGGCAATCAAAACTCCCTCCCTGCCGCCCTACCGTTATCCGGATGTCAGCGTGGCCTGTGGCGAAGCCGCGTTCGAGAAGATTGATGGTATTGCCGTATTGACCAACCCGACCCTGGTTGTGGAAGTTCTTTCGCCTGAGACTGAAAAGCGTGACCGCAACGAGAAGCGCCTAGCTTACCAGGCGATTCCGCATGTTATGGAGTATTTGCTGATCGCGCAGGACTCTCCCCATATCACACAATTTGTGCGTCAGTCAGACATCTGGATACGGTCTGATTATGGGGACCTGCATGCTTCTCTCGTCCTGCCGTCCATTGAGTGCGTGCTGAACCTTCAGGATGTCTACGTCGGTGTTGAGTTCGGATGATGCGTGATGCGTGATTGCCGGTCCCGGGTCACGCATCACTCTTCACGCGTCACTGATCACGCATCACTCTTCACTCGTAGTCTTATCAGCGCCCGCGTTCCGTTCTATCCTTGGCTCTCCGGCGGGCTCGAGTGAGTGCATCACTAATCCCCTGCTCCTCTTTTGGCGATGG
>JBGPFL010000062.1:0-11531 GCA_041483295.1 Blastocatellia bacterium
ACGAGTACATCGAGGACGTGTTGCCGCGAGTGGTGAAGCGCGATGGGCGCCGCGAGCCCTTCGATCGCCAGAAGCTTCGCGGCTCCATCCTCAAGTCGTGCGAGAACGGAAGCGACATCGTCCGTGAAGTGGATGGCCACACGTCTCTGGTCCCAAAGTGTTCCCGCGTCCACGTCTTTGGTTATCGTAAACAACGAAAGGCCTGTTTCGCACTCTCCTCGGAGGATTGCCCAGACTAGAGGGGACCAACCGCGGTACTTGGGAAGCAGAGAAAAATGAATGCCCAAACAACCATTTGGCACAGATTGCAACGTCTTTTCACCCACAATCCAATACCAGCCGACAAGCAAACATAGATCGGGTTGTAGCTTCGCGATTAGCTCTTCGGAATGCGTTCGATCAGACGCAATGAACAGATCAACGCTCTTCTTCTCACAAAAGGAATGAAACTCGGTGAGACACGTTCGGGCATCTTCGCGATCATCGAACGTAATAACGCCAACGAGCACCTGAGGATTTGATCGATATATCTCAGACAAACAGCGGAGCCCGACGGTCTTACTTCCAAGGAACAATACCCGCGTAATCATCATCGGCAGACTCAGTGATCTTTCAAGCACCTACGCCCATGGCTAAACCTTGTCGCGATCGCATCGCTCAAGGATGCAAGATGGGGTGGGAAACCCATAGTGTGGCCCAACACCGATGGGAAAAGCTTTCGCGTACGACGCGCGTCGGATCGCTTGATCCCTCCCTGAATTCGACTCGGTCCTCGGAGGCGATCGAATCGCGCGACCTATTCCACGTTCGGCACGCGCAAGTCGGTAAATCCTGCGACTGCTCCTACGAGATTAGCGGGACAACATATTCGCATAGAACTCGCCCGTTCTCTTGATACCTTCTTCCAAATCGATCTCAGCCTCGAAACCGATCAATTTGCGCGCCTTGTCCACGTTCGGCACGCGCAGTTCGATGTCCGCGTAATCCTTGCGCACGAACCGGATCGCCGATTTAGAGTTCAGCACGCGCACAACCGCATTTGCCAACCCGAAGATTGTCACCACCGCGCGGGCATTGCCAACGTTGAACGATTCGCCGATTGCATTGGGATGTTCCATCACAAGAAGGACGCCGTCCACCATGTCGTCGACGTAACACCACGCCCGAATCTGCGTGCCGTCGCCATGAATCTCGATATCCCTGTTCTGGAGCGCCTGGGTTACAAAGCGGTGCAGCGCTCCCTCGCCGACTTGTCCGGGGCCATAAACATTGAACGGCCGGAGCGTCACCGCCGGCAGGCCGAACTCGCTGTGATAGGCGTGGGCCATGTGTTCGCCCGTCAGCTTACTCACGGCGTAAATCCAGCGCGCTTCGCCGACTGCGCCAATAGACGCGAGTCCACTCTCTTCGGCGCGGAAAGCGTTCGAGCCGAACACCTCGCTCGTAGAGAAATCGACGAACCGCTCCAATCGCTTCATCTGTCGGGCCGATTCCAAAGCGTTCAGCGTGCCCATCAGGTTGACGCGCATGGTTGTCGTTGGGCTCTTGATCACCGTGTCGATGCCGGCGATGGCCGCCATGTGGACGACGATATGCGGATCGGCCTCGATCATCGCCGCACGCAACGCGGCGCCGTCGGTCACGTCGCCGACCACAAGCGTCAGGTTCCGATGCGACGCATAGGGAAGGCCGGCCAGCGCGTTGCGGCTCAGGTTATCGAATACCACCACCCGGTTGCGTTCGATCAGCCGGCCGATCAGCGTAGAGCCGATGAACCCGGCGCCGCCGGTCATGAAAATCGTTCTATCCTGTAACATATGCTCCTTCGGGCCTGTCTGGCTGGGACCACCGGCAATCCATGAATACCCGGCCTCGCCCGGGGTAGGTTAAGGAGGCCATTTGTTCCTGTTGCGCCGGGTCCACGCCGATTTCGATTCGCCCCACCCGGTAGATATGGTCAGCAAAGGCGACGTTGACCCTCTCGACGATCCAGGCTTCGAGGTAAAACAGACCTGGTAGGAGATTGGGCGCCGAGACCAGGCAATCGAACCAGCCCTCCCCTTCGATAGCCTGAATCTGGTAGTTCACCTCGGTGGTGTCGCTCTGGAACACCCGTTCGTTCTTGTCCGACAGTAAGGCGAATCCGAAACGCGGGTCGGCTAGCCTCTCGATGGCGCGGTAGTGCATGCGAAGCCGGAACGACTCTCGGAATTTCAGGCTTGTAACGGGCGTGTCGGTGTCGGCGGCAAGCAACTCCAAGCGCGTGATACGGGCGTTCCCGGTGCCCTCGCGCTCCGTCTGTCCGTCAATGTGCCACGTTGAGTGCGCGGCCGTCGCCGACAAATAGTGTGCAACCACCTGATGGGTCGGCCCCGAGCGCTCGATGCGGCCGTTCTTTAACAGGATCGATTGCAGGCACAGCTCCTCGATGGCGGTCACGTTGTGGCTGACCAAAAGCACCGTGCGGCCACTGTGAGCCACCTCGTTCATCTTGCCCAGGCAACGTCGCTGGAATTCGTAATCGCCCACCGACAGGACCTCGTCGACGATTAGTATCTCGGGCTCCAGGTGCGCCGCCACGGCGAAAGCCAACCTCACGTACATCCCAGACGAGTAGCGCTTCACCGGCGTGTCCAGGAACTTCTCGACTTCAGCAAACGCGACTATTTCGTCGAACTTTCCCTTGATCTCTTCGCGACTCATCCCGAGAATAGCGCCGTTCAGAAAAACGTTCTCGCGACCCGTCAGCTCGGGATGAAATCCGGTGCCTACCTCCAGCAGGCTTGCAACGCGGCCGCGCATTCGCACCCGTCCCCTGGTCGGCTCGGTTATGCGGCTCAGGATCTTCAACAACGTTGATTTGCCTGCGCCGTTGCGGCCGATGATCCCGACGACTTCGCCTCGTTTGACGTCGAAGGAAACGTCTTTGAGCGCCCAGAACTCGTCCGATTGCGGATTGTGGATTGCGGATTCATCGGATTGCGGATTGCGGATTGCGGATTGCGGATTGCGGGACTTCTTGAAGGGAGCGGTGAAGAAATCATGAATGGCATGGCGAAGCCCATCCGAACCGGCACCGTTCTTGCCGATGATGTATTTCTTGCTGAGGTTCTCGACCCTGATCACTGTGTCAGACATGAGGAAATGCGAATTGCGAATTTCAGATGATGTCGGCGAAGACGCGCTCTGTTTTGCGGAAGTACCAGACCCCAGCGAATAAGAGGAGTACGCTCAGCACAACAGACAAGGTGAAGCCTGGCTGATGCAACTGGCTGGCGCCGCCTAAGACCGCCCACCTGAAACCATCAATCACCCCAACCATGGGATTCAACGAATACAGTAGAAATAAACCCTCACCGAGCTTTGCGCGAACAACCGCGGTGCTGTATGCCACCGGACTCACATACATCCCGAACTGAACGACGAATGGAATGACTATCCGGAAGTCACGGTAGCGAACCGTCAGCGCCGTTATGATGAGCCCCGGACCTAACGCGGCGATGATTGCCAGCACTACGAAGACGGGCACCGTCAACAACCGCCAACTGGGCACGAACTGGTACCACACCATCAGAGCCGCAAGAATAGAAAATGCAATCGCAAAATCGATCAATGAGACGACTACCGAACTCGCCGGAATGATCAGGCGCGGGAAATAAATCTTTGAAATCAGCTGCGCATTGCTGACCACGCTTTGACTGGAAGATGACAGCGCGTTTGAGAAGAATTGCCAGGGCAGCATCGCCGCGAAGACCATGATGGCATAAGGCGCGTTGCTTTCAGACGGCAGACCGGCAATTTTCCCGAATATAACGGTCATCACGACCATACTCACGAGTGGCTGCACTAGTGCCCAGGCTGCTCCGGCTACAGTCTGCTTGTACCTGACCGCCACATCGCGCCAGGCCAGGATGTAGAACAGTTCACGGTAGCGCCAAAGATCGGCCCAGTAGTGCTTCTCGGTGCGCCCGGCTTCGATCCACAGGTCGAACGACTCGGAAGAAGCGGGCGGCGGTGAGGAGGGCGGGACCTCCGGCGCGTCACGCTCGCCGGGGGCTGCTATCGGGTCCAGCGTCTCTGTGAGCGGTCTCATAAGAAGTCAGAGGTCAGAAGTCAGAAGTCAGAAGTCAGAGGTCAGGCCTCAGACCGACCCTTCTTTGCTATTTGATCCTTACAGTTGTCTACGTCAATCGTTTCCGGATCCAGGCGGGGTCCCGACGACAGTCCAAGACTGCGTGGACGAACACGGTCTCCTCCCTAACCGTGTAGAACACCGCGAACGGAAATCGCCGCGACAAAAGACGGTGGTAGTCTTTGTAGATCTTGCGGTGCATTCCGCCGTGGAGGCGGAGCGACTCAATGTCACCATAGAGGTTGACCAGAAAATAGGAGCCGAGACCAGGTTTCTGCGCTTCGTAAAAGCGAAATCCTTCGATCAAGTCGTCTTCCGCCCGATCGAGAATCTCAATCTTCACGAGGTTCGCTCGTCGATGCGCTTCTTGGCGGTTTCCCAGTCAATGAATTGCGCCTTGCCCTGTTCGATCAAACGCTCGCGTTCATCGAGAAGGTCTTTGTGCCATCGCGGGACTGGCACGTCCTCCTCACGCCGGCAAAGATCATCCCAGAGTGCTTCCATGGCGCGAAGTTTCTCTTCCAGTGTCATCTGATCGATCTGAATCACAGTGGACATATAGTCATCTTACCAGAAGTCGGTCAGAGGTCAGAAGTCACAACTCAGAAGTTCAGAGATCAGAGATCAGAAGTCAGAGGGCCGACCTCCGACCTCTGACCTCTCCGTCCTTCAACTTGCCAGTGTCAGCCCAGGGAGGCCGCGGTGTAGGCCCAGCGGCGCGCCCAGTGGATTCCCGGTCTGGCGAGCTCCGGTATTCGACGCCAGACATCGAGGCCATTGTCTTGCTCCAGCCACTTGCCCACCGGGATACTGAAGCCTGTCTTATTGCGCACCCTCACTCCATTGGGCAGAGGCACAGACGGGCTGAGCGCCAAAAATTCCTTAGTGTTCACACCGGGGCGGGATACCAGAAGGGGAGACAGAGCCCTCAGCAACTCTGCATCGACCAGAGGCACTCGAACTTCAAGCGAATGAGCCATACTCGCCCAATCAGCATCACGCAACAGCTGGTTCCGCATGTAGAGAGATGCCTCAAGCGTCGCGACTCGCGCATAGGTCCCTCCAGGATCGGGCTGCAGCACGGCGCCTATTTCGTGCAACGGATTGAGGCGTTCCAGCCCTTCACGAGCCATACTCTTGCCAATCAAGGACTCCAGCTCCCATGGCATAAAGAGCCCGCGCCGCAGCAAGTAGGCGCCCGGATAGGTGCCGCCGTATTCGAGCATCCCGGCAGCCTTCGGCGAGATGCCGCTTGGAATAAACGGAGTGACAACAGACCTGACCAATCGGCCCATCCCCGGAAGGCGAGCCGGCACCCATAAGCTGTTCACCCAGCGCGGAAGGTCCCGAAACGACGGATAGCCGCCAAACAGTTCATCGCCACCCAGCCCCGATAACGCTACTTTTATTCCCACTTCGGCTGCCGCCTTGCTCACAAAATAGGTGTTGATGCCGTCGATGCTCGGTTGATCCATGGCCCCAAGAATCTTCGGCAGATCGGCGCGAAATTCCGGCTCGGTCAGAGCTCGCTTCGTGTGGGTTGTGCCATAGAGATCGGCCACTTCTCGCGCGAGGAGTGACTCATCATCCTCTGTGCTCTCGTATTCAGCAAAAGCCAGAGTGATGGTCTGCAGATCAGTCATCCCCGCATCCCGCGCGAGCCCGACCACGGCGCCGGAGTCGATGCCCGCAGAGAGAAAGGCGCTCACCGGCACGTCGGCTATCAAGTGATGTCGCACCGAATCGAGCAAGGCATCCCGCACGGTGTGCCGCAACTCATCCCGGGTTAGAACCTGCCTGCGGCTCGCGGCGTCGTGAAAGACTTCGGCAATGGAGAAGTAGCGTTTGGGCTCACCCACGCCCCGATCCCGAATCCAGAGCGTGCTGCCCGCGGGAACGGAGCGGATCTGCTCATAAGTCGTGAATGGCTCAGGCACGCTGCCGCTGAGATAGAACCCCGCAATGCCCGCAGGGTCGGGCACTCGCGATACGCGCCCCCCCCCAAGCAGGGCCTTGACCTGGGAAGCCACTCGCGCGGTCTTGCCATCGTCCGCGTAGTACAGAGGCTTGATACCGTAAGGATCACGGGCCAGCAGCAGAGACTTGAGCTTCTCATCCCACAAGGCGAAGGCGAACATTCCGCGCAGCTCGTGCACCATCTCCTCTCCCATCTCTTCATAGAGGTGGAGCAGGACTTCGGTATCGGAATGAGATTGGAAAATGTGTCCTTTATTGAGCAGTCTTTCCCGGAGCGGTTTGTAGTTGTAGATCTCACCGTTGAAGACCAACTGGAGAGTCCCGTCTTCATTAGTCATCGGCTGCCGGCCGGCCTCGGAGAGGTCGATTATGGTGAGGCGGCGGTGGCCCAGCCCGACTCGGCCATTGGCGGAGAACCACTCCCCGAAGCCATCGGGGCCGCGAACCCTCATGCGGTCTCGGATATTGCGCAGTTCGGGTCTGTCGATCTCAGGCGCCGAAGGATGATAAGCGTAGATTGCGACAACTCCGCACATAATGGGGTCAGAGGTCAGAGGTCACGCTGTCCAGTGGCGGAACCACAGTTCGATGTTTACTACTTGCCAGAGAAAGTTCTCGTGATCGGCCTTGCCGGTTCGGTGCTCATCAAACAAAACATGGACCCGCCGCGCATCGTACACGCCTCGCTGGCGGAAGCTGTCGGCCCTGATGAGGTCGCTCACATAGCCCTCCCATTGATTTCGGAACCACTCTCCAGAGGGCGCTTTTCTGCCGATCTTCGCGGTACGCAGGCGACTGATCTCGGGCACGATGCCCTGCATAGCCTTGCGCAACACCTGCTTGGTCACCCCGTCCTGATACTTGAAGGCCGAAGGCACCGCGAACCCGAACTCTACTACTCTATAATCGAGAAGCGGGTAGCAGCTTCGCATGCCGAAGGTCGACACATTGCGGTCGTCCGCCCGTAAACAACTCGGTATAGTCTCGAAGAAGAGATCCTGATAGCAGCGATTTTTAAGATAGCTCGAGAATGGATTCTCGAACTGCGGCGGCCTGCCAAACTGCTCTCGGATGTTTGGCTGCATGGCCGACTCATAAGCCGAATAGCGTTTCATGTCAATCTTGACCGTGCCCGGCGGTTTCCAGTTTACCAATCGGGCCAACACGTCTTCGACCCTGTCGCCATCCTTCCAGGGGGGCCGGCCGTGAAGCGTCTTCCAGCAGGCTATCTCGCGGTCGAGCCGTTCGCCCAGCCCGGCCTGTTGCAGGTCGGCCAGGAAATAGGGGAGGTGCTCCTGATGGCCGGCCATGAGCTCGTCGCCCCCGAGCCCGCCAAAAAGCACTCGGACGCCGCCGAACGATGCCTGCCTGCTGAGCAAGTAATGCGAAAGCCAGTTGACCGTGCTCACCGGCTCGTCGTGACGTCGAAGGAGGGCCGTGACGCTTGCCTCGAGGCTCGGTCCGCTCACCCCAACGGCGTGCCACTTGCCTTCAAGCGCTTCCACGGTCTGCCTCACGTGAGAGGTCTGATCCACGGCAGTGTCGTACCCAGCCGTGTAGACTTCGGCGGGAGTCTGGAGATATCGGCAGCCGAGCGACAGCACCGAAGCTGAATCTATTCCGCCGCCAAGCGTAAAGCCGGGCTGATTGCTGGTCTCGACCCGCAGCCGAACCGAGTCGTCGAGCAATTCGAGGAGGCGCGCCGAGGCTTGATCGGGCGAACCCGTGGTCTCGGCTTCGGGGTCAAGCGACCAGTAACGCCAGGTCTTGACCCCGGACGAGGTCGCGAGCAAACAGGTGGCTTGAGGAAGTTGGTTGACGGCCCGAAAACAGGTTCGGTCGGGCCGGCTATCGAAGTAGCGATAAGGAGAGGCGGCGTAGTAGTAGAGCGACTGCCAGTCGGGGTCTCGCCGGAGGTCGGGGTGGGCCAGCACTATTTTGATCTCAGATCCGAAGACGATTGCTTCATCCAACTGAGCATAGTAGAAAGGCCGCACACCCATGCGGTCGCGCGCACAGAACAGGAGTTCCTGCTTGCGATCGTAGATGGCGATTGCGAAATCGCCGTTCAGCCTTGTCACAAAGTCGGGGCCCCACTCCTGGTAGGCGAGCGCGATCAACTGACCGTTGGAGAGGCGCCTGCCCGGGGCGACGTTTTCAAGCTCGCGGAGTTCTTCGGTGTTGTAGATCACGCCATCCAGGGCGACGACTATGGATCCGTCGTCGGAGGCGATGGCGCGGGGAGAGTTCCGGCCGTCGGCCAATTTGGCCCAGGTCTGAGCCAGGGCGACCTTATGCTGACTGAAGTCGGCGGGATGGGCGGGGTGGGACCAGGTCAACTGAGTCTCGCGGCCGCGCTCTCTGGCCAGAGAGACCATTCGATCCCAGGTTTCGCTTTGAATCGATCGACTGCCGCTTGAAAAGAAGCCTGCTATGCCAGACATGAAGAAATTCGAAATGCGAAATGCGAAATGCGAAATTGAAGAGGAAAAGAAATGCGAAATGCGAAATGCGAATTGGAAAGGGAAATGCGAATTGGAAAGCTAGTTCCGGACTTCATTTCGCAATTCGAATTCCGAATTTTCCTTTTCCTCTTCATTTCGCATTTCGCATTTCGCATTTCGCATTTCCTTTTGTTGTTCTGCCGACCCGAGTGAAGAGCGCCAGGAGTTCGGCTGACTCTTGAAGTAACCAGCGGCGCTGCTGTGGGTCTCCGATGTCCGCGTCAGAACAGAGTTCGAGCCAATACTGAGTCTCGGCGGCTTCCTTCTCGACTATACCTATCTTGTGTATGAAATCGTTTCTGGATTCAGCCCGATTCGCCTCTCGGTAGTTGGCCCCAATTGAGGTCCCGGCTTTCAGGAGTTGATAACCAGTCACGTCGCTGACCTTGTTCTTTGGCAGTGCTGCCACAAAACGAATGATCCTAAGCGCAAAGGCTCTTGTTCTCTTTTCCAGCTCCGTCTTGAACATAAGGAAATTCGAAATGCGAATTTCGAAATACGAAATGCGCATTGCAAAAGTTGAATGTCGAATTTTGAATGGGGCGTTGCGAATTGCGAACTGGGCACTGCGAATTATATCCATTAATCCAAAATTCGCAAATCCTTTTCGCACTTCGCAATTCCTCTTCATTTCGCTTTCGCATTTCGAATTTCCTCTTCCGCTTCATTTCGCATTTCGCATTTCGCATTTCGAATTTCCCTATCCTCTTCATTTCGCATTTCGCATTTCGCATTTCGAATTTCCCTATCCCCGGTCTACGCTTTCGCTTTCGCTGCGGTTCCCGTAGTCCGAATAGTATCGGTAGTAGTAGTAACTATCGTAGCCCTCGCTGCGCAGGTCTACATTATTAAGAACCACACCAAAGATCTTGGCCCCAACACTCAGCAGCTCCTGACGCGCTCGGGTGACCACCGCCCGCGTGCTTCTGCCGCCATGGACCACGAGTATCACTCCATCAACCATGGTTGACAGGATTACCGGGTCCGTGACGTTCATCAGCGGAGGAGAGTCGATGAGGATATGATCGTACTGTTCGCTCAGCACCTTGAGCATCTCCCTCATCTTCGGAGAGCTGATCAGCTCAGCAGGGTTAGGGGGTATTGGTCCGCAGGGCATCAAGGAGAGATTGGGAATCTGAAGCTTATGGATCAACCCTTCCATGCTCACGTCCCGCGACAGATAAGTCGAGAGGCCTCGAGCGTGATCGATCCCAAACAGCTTGTGGGCTGTGGGCTTGCGAAGATCGCAGTCGATGACGAGCACCGAAGCGCCGAGCTGAGCCAGGGATATCGCGGTATTGACCACCGTGGTGGTCTTGCCCTCACCCGGCTGGCCGCTGGTCACGAGGATCTTCTTTGGCGGGTTGCCCGCCGCCGAGAGCAGCACCGAGGTCCTCAAAACGCGATAGGCCTCCGCAGCCGATGAACGATTGTCGAGCGCTACCAGCTCGCCAGGTCCGGCTCGCACATTGTCTCTACTGCCGTCCCCAAGCGCCTTGCCATTTCTCATCTTGCCCAACGAACGTTTCGGCGCGTTGCCGGCGATTGCGGGAATGACGCTGAGAGCCGGCAACTGCGCATAGCGGTTTACGTCCTCCACGGTCTTGATGGTGTTGTCGAGGTACTCGAGGAAGAACGCAAGGCCCACACCCGCGGCCAGGCTCAGGAACAACCCAACCATGATTGTGCGCATGCGCTGGGGACCAATCGGCCCGGTCGGCACCTGCGCGGTTTCGATGACTCGCAGGTTGTTGTGCTGCTGAGCGACCTCGATCTTGGATTGATTGTAGCGCTGCAGGAAGTCGACATAGAGCGACTTTGCAGTATCTACATTCTGCTTGAGTATGCTGAACTGAATTGAGGCCTGATTCTGTTCGGAGGCCTCGCCCTTGGCCCTCTCGAGGGCGGCGTTGAGGGACTTCTCATCCCGCACCGCGCGCTCGTACTCCGCTTTGAGTTTCTCCTGGAGTGACTGCCGGCTGTCGGCGAGCTGATCTTGAAGAATACCTATCTGCGCCTTCACGTCCCTGATTTGCGGGTTCTCATCGCCGAACTTCAGCTGAAGCTTTGCGAGCGCGACCGTGAGCTCGGCGAGTTTTTTCTGGTACTCGTTTATGCGAGGGTCGGCAAAGGCTTCGGGCAACTGGGTCACTCGCCCTGCCTTCGCCTCGGCGTAGAGCGATTCCTTGAGTATGCGTTCGGTTTCAGCGCGGTTGGCCTGGTCGAACAGACGGGTGAGCTTGTCGGTGGTCAGGGATCCCTTTTCTCCAGTCGAGAAGATGTTGTTTGCCTTGGTGTAATCTGCCAGCTTCTGTTCGGCCTCCTGAACCTTGGCCTCGAGTCCGCGGGTGGATTGGCTCAACCAGTCGGAGGTGGTCTGGAACCGCTGTGTCTTCGTCTGGAAGCTGCGCTCGGTGAAGTCACGGGCGACACCGTTGGCAACCGCGGCGGCAATAACCGGATCGGTGTGGCTGAATGAAACCTTGAGCGCGCGTGTCTCCTTGATCTGATCGACGGTGAGACGTCCGTCGAGCACTCCGACAAAGGGCGCCAGGCGAGTGCTCTCTTCGCTTGTTCTCTCAAGATTGGCGGTCTTGGGAAGTGGGGACGGCTCGAGCAGCACGGGATCGGGCGTCTCGATCTGCGGTCGCCCGGTGACTCTTCCGGTCAAGGCGCCGAGAGCTTCGAGGACCGACTTTCTCGAGCCGACGTCGAGGAACTTCGGATTTTTGTCGAGGTGCAACTCGTCGACTACATCTTCGAGCACGGGCCGGCTCTTGAGGATCAGCATGCTGGTCTTGATCCCGATCAGGCTGTTGAAGTCGTCGGTCTGCAGCAACAGGTCGCCGAGCTTGACTACCGTACCGGTGTCTTTGCCGATCTCGATGGTGGCCGAGGCCTGGTAGATCGACTTGTCG
>JBGPFL010000063.1:0-11443 GCA_041483295.1 Blastocatellia bacterium
GGAAATATGAAGATGAAGATGGGCGACGTCCTTGTTCATAAGGACTCCGGAATCAACACCCGCTACGGCACTGGTGTCGTAACCTCCATAACCAACGAGGAGTACACAATACTGTGGTCAGGGCATGGCTTGTCCAGATACAGGCGTTCGATTGTTGATGAAAAGATGGACGAGATCTTTCAGCGAGTAGATCGGGAAGTTCTTCCAAAGGAACGACACATCAAGCTCGGCGCCTCAAAGGTCGGAGTTCCCTTCAATGAGAACTATGACCGCGAAAAGATCGCTTTGTTGTGCGAGGAGTTGAAGATGTCCGGAGCGCGCAAAGCGACAGATGTCGCCGACGGTCTCAAGGCGGAGTTGTTCACGAAGAAGCTTGCCCTGCGAGGCGCAGCCAAAGCGGTCTTGTTGCAGCTTGCCGAATTATGCAGCCCTCCCGCCGTGTGCGATGAAGCTCGAAACATAAGCAGAGAATTGTTCTTTGGTTACGTGCTTCAAAAGTCAGACTTCTTCATTGAGCCACCCATCTGAACCGGAAGAGTCAACCCCGGAGCGGATCGGCCGAAGCCTTCAATTATGAGTTGTTGATGTTGAGAGGATCGGCCGGAATTGCGGGAGGCTTTAGGCGGATCTCTTCACCTCGTGCGGCCATAGCTTGAACCTTCTTCAGCTCAGTTCCCTTGATTCCAAAAAAAGTCGCCATTTGCTTGATCTGCCCAAGGTTCACGAAATCGTTCGGGTTAGAGCAGAACTTCTCCAACCCCGGATCAAACTCGCGACAGCTCATCTGCTTCGGGATATTGAGTCCCAGCTCGCACTTGCCATCTGGCCGGTACTGCAAACAGAATTCACAAATTATCATTATCACTCCTGACGGTCCGAACGGCTCTCACTGTCCTTATGCATTCAGGGTCCCTTATACATTCAGATCGCATTCTTCTTTCTTCGGCGGTAGTAGCCCGCTCCACTTATACCCGGCGTTCAAACGAACGTCTGCACAACGACGAGGGTTTCTGAGTTTTGAGAGCTGTTTCATTCAGATCGTCTGGCGAATTCCAGAGAAGCTGAGAAGGGAGTTAGCTATGCTCGGTCCGCTCTAAAGCTATGGTATGTGGTCGGCTTTGTCAATCTGTATTCCCCGTTCCGCTGGCTTAAGAGGTGATCAGCGGTTCGGTCATCAGGGTGCAAATTGGATCGCTGCGCCATTTGACTTGCTCATCCGTAGCCCTTATAAACTTCTACCCGCTCTCAATCTCGATGATCGACGAAATTCAATCAGGAGAAGACTTTTCTTTAGGGAGGAGCAGCCAATGAGCGAACTTGTATCACTCACAAGAGATGGTGAGGTCGGAATCATCACTGTGAACAACCCTCCGGTCAACGCGCTGAGTCCTGGCGTCCCCGAGGGCATCGCCGCAGCGCTGGATTCAATAGCAGCCGACGACGCAATCAAAGCGGCCATCCTGATCGGCGGCGGACGCACCTTCATCGCCGGTGCGGACATCAAGGAGTTCGGCAAAATCACTTCGGGCGAGCGTAAAGGAGGTATAACTCTCCTCCCGCTTCTTCGCGCCATCGAAGATTGCCGCAAGCCTATGATCGCCGCGATTCACGGCACAGCCCTGGGCGGCGGTCTCGAAGTTGCAATGTCCTTTCACTATCGCGTAGCTGCGCCTTCAACCCAGGTCGGCCAACCGGAAGTCAAGCTCGGCATCATTCCGGGCGCGGCAGGTACGCAGCGGCTTCCGCGCCTGGCAGGCGTTGAGAAGGCTGTCGAGATGTGTGGCTTCGGCGACCCTATAAAAGCACCCGAAGCGCTCGCCTGCGGCATATTGGATCGGATCATCGAAGGTGACCTGCTAGCCGGCGCAGTAGCCTTCGCTCGCGAGATTCTTGCCGGCGGACAACGCCCCCCCAGGACTCGCGAACGTGCCGCGAAGCTTGGCGACAAGCAAGCCAATGCGCTCGTATTCGCAGCCGCCCGCGATAAGGCGCGCAAGACGAAACGCGGAATGATGGCTCCGCTGGCGGCAATCGATGCCGTCGAAGCGGCCACCACGCTTCCCTTCGATGAGGGCTGTCGAAGAGAAGCCGAGCTGTTTCGCGAGACGCTCTTCTCTGACCAGTCGAAGGCTCTCATCCACGTCTTTTTCGGCGAACGCGAGGTCGCCAAGATTCCCGACATCCCGAAGGACACACCTACTCGCGAAATCAGCAAAGCAGCTGTCGTCGGCGCGGGCACCATGGGCGGCGGCATCGCGATGGTGTACGCCAATGCAGGCATTCCCGTGCTCCTCAAGGAAGCTTCGCAGGAGTTCCTCGACCGCGGCCTCGCAACTATCAAAAAGAACTATGCCAACTCGGTTAAGAAGGGGCGCTTCAGCCAGGAGGTGATGGATAAGCGAATGGCGCTCATTCAACCCACGCTGAGCTACGACGGCTTCGCGGAGGTCGACATAGTCGTCGAAGCCGTCTTCGAGGGTATGGAGCTGAAAAAGCAGGTCTTCAGCGAACTGGACCGGCTGTGCAAGCCCGGGGCGATACTTGCGTCGAATACATCTACACTGAACATAGATGAGATCGCTTCGATGACATCGCGCCCTGAGAGCGTCATCGGACATCACTTCTTCAGCCCGGCAAATGTGATGCGATTGCTCGAAATCGTTCGCGGCAAAGAGACGAGTAAACAGGTGATCGCAACTTCGATGGCACTCGCGCGAAAGCTCAGTAAGGTTGGAGTGCTGGTCGGCAACTGCCGGGGCTTCGTGGGCAATCGCATGCTTGCGCCCTACGGACGTGAAGCTCAGTTCCTTGTCGAAGAGGGCGCGAAGGTCGAAGCGGTTGACGGAGCGCTGTACGAATTCGGGATGGCGATGGGTGTGCTCGCGATGGGCGACCTGGCGGGCCTGGACGTCGGGTGGCGAATTCGAAAAGAATACAGGCACCTGGAGAAGCCCGGAATCCGGCAGCCTCTGATAGCCGACCGGCTGTGCGAGATGGGACGCTACGGGCAAAAGACCGGCGCGGGCTGGTATCGCTACGACGAGAATCGCAAAGCCATGCCGGACCCCGAAGTTGAAGCGCTGATCGAGCAACTCGCGGCCGAATCAGGCCTCAAGCCCCGCGAGATAGGCAAGGAGGAGATCATCGAGCGAACGATGTATGCGCTGGCAAACGAAGGGGCGAAGATTCTCGAAGAGGGGTTCGCTCTTCGTGCAGTAGACATCGACATCATCTATGTCAACGGCTATGCGTATCCCGCTTGGCGGGGCGGCCCGATGTGGTATGCCGACACGGTCGGCCTGAATAAGGTGTACGACCGCGTGTGTGAGTTTCAGGCGCAGCACGGCGAGCTTTGGGAACCCGCGTCGTTATTGAAACAGTTGGCCGGCCAGGGGAAGACTTTCGCGGATTACGACAAGCAAAAGGGACAGCAAGCATTGCGGGCTTGAACTGGCGCGAGAAGTGCTGAGTGCTGAGTGCTGAGGACTCAGCACTCAGCACTCCTGATGTGGCTACGAATCATCAAGAGAGGACCAACATGAAAGAAGCAGTTGTTGTTGCGAGCTCGCGTACGGCGCTCGCGAAATCATTTCGAGGATCGTTTAATCTGATCCGCCCCGAGGACCTTGCTGCTCATTGCATTAAGGACGTGCTCGGCAAAGTCCCGGAGCTGGCTCCCGCGGAGATCGAAGACGTCATCCTGGGGTGCGGCCAGCCGCATGGCAAGCAAGGAAGCAACGTCGCTCGAGTTGCCACTCTCCTTGCCGGCCTACCCGCGTCGGTACCGGCTACCACTGTCAATCGATTCTGCTCATCGGGCCTTCAGGCAATCGCTATGGCCTCTTATCACATCATCGCTGAAGGCTCCGATGCTGCGATTGGCGGCGGACTCGAAAGCATCACGATGCTCAAGCGCGACAGCGATCCTCACCCGTTGCTTCTGGAGCAAAAGCCGGGCATCTATATGGTCATGGGTGACACCGCCGAAGTTGTCGCCAAGCGCTACAAGATCAGCCGTGAAGTTCAGGATGAGTACTCGCTGCTGAGCCAGCAACGCACAGGGCGGGCACAAGCGGAAGGCCTCTTCAAAGACGAGATCGCTCCGATGAAAGTCGTGCGCGGCATCCTCGACAGAAAGAGCGGCGAGATTGTAGGCAAGGAAGAGTATCTCTGCGACCGCGACGAGTGCAATCGTCCCGATACGACGATCGAGGCTCTTGCCGCATTGAAGCCGCACTTCGATCCTGAAAGCGGACAGGGAAGTGTCACGGCCGGCAACTCTTCTCAGTTGTCCGATGGCGCCTCTGCAACGCTGGTGATGTCGAGCAGCCGGGCACGGGAACTTGGTGTGAAGCCGAAGTTGATCTTCCGCGGGTTCGCGGTTGCCGGCTGTGAACCGGATGAGATGGGCATAGGGCCCGTCTTCGCCGTGCCCAAGCTGCTCGAGCGCCACGGTTTGAAGATCGACGACATCGACCTGTGGGAGCTGAATGAAGCATTCGCGGTACAGGTCGTGTACTGCCGCGACAGGCTCGGCATTGACCCCGCCAGGTTGAATGTGAATGGCGGGTCGATCTCGATTGGGCACCCTTTCGGGATGACTGGATCGCGGATGGTTGGCACTCTCGCAGGGGAAATGCTGCGGCGCAAGGTCAAGTACGGAGTAGTGACGATGTGCGTCGGGGGAGGCCAGGGCGCAGCTGGGCTGTTTGAGGCGTGCAACTGAGAGAAGCCCGAGTCTCTTCAGATCGCGGCAAACGGCCGTCCGGTTGTTCCCATCCGCCCGCATGTATTCAAGGAATCTGTATTGGGGTTACCGCGTTCTTCGTCCATGTGTTGTGAAAGGAGAATGGGCGACGAGAGCACTGCATAACAGTTCATCATTCACATCGGTGAGTTGGTAGACCCGGGTGAGACCGATCACCTGGCCATGCGGAAACAGCTTGGAGATGACAAGAAGATCGCGCCATTCCTCTACTACAAAGTGGTGAAGGAGTAGAAGAGAAATGCGAATTTCGAAATCCGAAATTCGAAATTCGCCGCATTTTAATTTCGCATTTCGAATTTCGAATTTCGCATTTCCCATCCGTTTGCTTAGCACAAACAAAACAAGTATCTTTAGTCCGCCATGGAGCCCGACCCCTTCGCCCCCGATGACAAGCCCGAGATTACGCCTGACGAATTCGGGGAGCCTGAGGTCCTGGTACGCCGGTCCGATGAAGACATGGCGCTGTTCGACTCGCGCCGCATAGTTGAAGCGCTGGTCCGCGAAGCCAACCTCGACCCCGACCTGGCAGCACACATAGGACTCGAAGTCAGGGAGTTTATCCAGAAGCTTGGATTTCGCTCGCTGAGCTCGTCGCTCATCCGCAGTCTGGTGGATGTCAAGCTGCTGGAGCTGGGGCTTGAGGACGCACATCGGGCGCACGCGAGGCTAGGGGTTCCCTTCTACGATGTTGATCGCATATTGCAGGGACCAGTCGCCGAAGGGGGTTCCCAGGCCTGTGGTCCGGATGGCACCAGCCTCCTGCTCGCCGAAGCGATAAAGCGCGAATATGCGATCCTCAATGTCTTCTCGGAACAGATAGCAAACGCACATCTGGTCGGCGACATACACATTCACGACATCGGAGCAGTCGATCGGCCTTACTCTTTGATTTCGACGCTGGACTACGTGAAGCAATTCGGACTTACGCTGCCGCAGGGCTTCGCCTCTTCGCGGCCGGCTCGTCACGCCGACGTTCTCGTTGCTCACCTGGTCAAGCTGTCAGCCGCACTTCAGGGATACTTTGCCGGTCCAATCATCTGGGACTCGATCAACTTCGGCCTCGCGCCATTTCTTGTGGGCGCCGGCGACGGCACGATCAAGCAGGTGGCCCAAATGCTCGCTTTCGAGTTCTCAGCTCCCGCGGTTGCTCGAGGCGGACAGGCAATCCTGTCCGACCTGCACGTTGATTGGAACGCGCCGTCGTACTTGAACTCGAGACCGGCCCTCGGCCCCGGCGGAGAGATCACGGGCAAGAGTTACGGCGAATATGCGAACGAGGCCGAACAGTTTCTTGAGGCGCTCCTTGAGGTCTATATCGAAGGCGACGGGTCGGGGCGCGCCTTTCGAACGCCTCGGGTCATTCTTCACTTGAGTCGAGGCTTCGATGAAAGGCCCGGCTGCCGAGCGGTCCTCGAGCTCGCGTACAGACTCGCTGTGGAACGAGGGGGCCTGACGATTGCCTTTGATCGGGATGTCGAGGGAGCTTTCTTGCGCCGCTACGGCATCCTGGAAACGAATGCCGCGGAGCCAGTTGAAAACCACGCGCTGCGCTCTTCCCAGTTTCAGACGGTATCCTTGAACCTGCCTCGCGTCGGGTACCTGGCTGCGGGTGATCAAGTGAAGGTTTTCGAGGAGCTGACCAGGCTGATGGAGACCGCGGCTCAGGCACATCTGGAGAAGCGAGTCTTTCTGGAGAAGCTGCTGGCGCTCGGGGATCGGGGTCCGCTAGCCGCTCTGACCAGCCGTGTGGGGGGCATTCCGTTGCTCAGACTGAACTGGGGAACACACGCCATCAGTCTGGTGGGACTCAACGAGCTTTGCCGCGCTGTGCTCCAGCTCGACCTCAACCACTCGGACGCAACGATGGATTTCGCGTTGAAGGTCCTCACCCACTTGAAACGTGAGGCTGGGCGATTGTCGAGCAAACATAAGGTGCGTTTTTTGCTCAGCGGCGAATCGGCAGAAGTGACCTCGCACCGTCTGGCCCGTTTGGATCTCCGCTTCTTCGGCCAAATCGCAGCGGCCGCCGCGTGCGGCGACCCGGGCTCGGATGCGGCGTACTACACGGAAGGCGTGGCGTTGCCGGCTCGGAGCGGCGGATCGTTGACCGATCGAATCCGAACCGAGGGGATATTTCATGACTTCGGCTTCAGAAACGCCGCCTCCAGCGTGTGCATTGGCGAATCAGCGCCTCCCGTCGAGGACTTCGACCGGCTGATTTCAGAAGCGTTCTTTCGGTCTTCCTGTTCCGGGCTGATCTTCTGCCCTGAATTCACAAGCTGCTCCAGTTGTGGCGCGACTTCGCGAGGGAGGCAGAAACAGTGCGCGACTTGCAGCTCTGAGCGAATTGATGGCGTCGCCTTCGCGGGAGGCCGCTATGGTTACACGTCGTCGTGGGATCGAGGAAGGCTGGCAGAGATCAAGGATCGGATAGGCAGGGCCTGGGTGCCGATGAATGATGAAGCTCAATGATTGTTGAATCTCCCGTCAATCCAATGCTCTTGCAGACTCTGCTTGAGTTCAGCTAGTATGCGTAATTCTGATTAGGGACCGATTCCCTACAGTAGGGGACCGACTTTAAGTGGAGTCGTCTTGGAGTCGCCGCTCTCCTGAACTCTTGACTCGTTCGTCTAGGGGCCTAGGACACCGCCCTTTCACGGCGGTAACACGGGTTCAAATCCCGTACGAGTCACCACTTTTTCATGAGAAGACCGGGAGTCTGGTCGAGACGCAGGACGCGCTCGGTCACGCAATCTGTCGACGACCCGGGTCTAGTACCGATCCTCACAATAGGCATCAAGATTCTTGCTTGACTATCACTCAGGGGTTCGATAGAGTCGGTCCCGATCTGACGGTCACATCAATCACAAGGAGGACTCCATGAGTACACAGATTGACAAAGCCAAGAGTCGCAACGCTCATGCTGCGGAGGTGCTGCGTCGTCTCGACGAGATCGGCGCCATCAAGCTCAGCGTGCTCGTCTCGAAGTCGACGGAGATCGGGGGCATCGCAGGTGTGAGTTTGGATGACGACGACCACGGGATCTGCTATCCGTTCTACATTAAAATCGGCCCGCGTAGCGACATCGATCTCGTTTCGGTGGCCACTCAACTCCGCCAACTGGGTTTCGAGGTCACGCGCGTGAACCCGCAGACCAAGGGGTGACCTCTTGTCCGCCATATGAACCTCACGCTGAAGATCAGGGCGCCAAGACACGGCGCCTTGATCTTTTGCGTGACCACATCCGGTCCGCGCTCCGCATGGCGCGTATGCTTCTGGATGAGGTTCTCGATGCCCGGTTCGGCCACGAGGAGCCTGAGGAATACCGGAAGCTCGCGAGCAAGGCAGGCGGCGAACTGGCGATGCTGCTCCGCCTCGCGAAGCGCGCCTTGCCGAGCGAAGAAGATGCGGAGGAAATTCGCGGGATCGCACGCGACCTCGCGCCCCTCGCCCGCGCGCCTCAAATATATCGATCCCTCCTGATGCGGCCGTCGCGGGCACCCATGTACGCCCTGGCGCATTTTTGCCTGGTCGAGCTGGGGGTGCCGGACGAAAAGTTTGATCGCGTCGCCCGCCTCGCCCTTGGGTCATCGGTGTGTGCCGCGAATGAAAGGGTCCCGTACCGGATGCTGGATGCAGCGTGGACACGACACCTTGCATTCGGTGTTGCAGAGCTCGACCACCCTGCCATCCCCCTTTCACCGCTCGGCGCGGGCGTCGACCTCCTCGAGGCGTCAACCGAGGATGCCTACGCATTTACACACGCCCTTCCCTACGCCACCGACTTCGGACGCATCCCACTCCCCAAGAACCTCCACCGGCACATTCTCCTCGGCGTTGCCGAAGCGATTGCGGTGAAGGCTCTCGATGAAGACGATCTCGACCTACTGGCTGAGGTGCTCATGGCGCCCGCAATCCTGCGATTGAGCTGGACGCCGACCCTGTCTTTCGCGTGGGATGTGCTGGAACGAGTCTGGAAGGAATTTGGGTTTGTCCCGGGTCCTGGACTCCCACCGCCGGCGAGCAACGAGACCCGAACTCAGGCAGTACGACGTGTCCTGGGCACCACTTACCATACCACCTTCGCCGCCGGGCTCTGCTGCGCAACACTCATCACCTGTGGAGGCGCGCCGCCCGACGTTGAATACGGGCCGCCCGGCGGAATCGAGGCGCCGCCTGGAAAAGGAGCGGCGTGGAAGATCAACTGGAACGGGAGCTCCCTGAAGGTGCAGGAGAGCCTGAGTTTTTTGAGTCTCGCCTTTTCATTGCGACGCGCGGTCGATGTTGTGGACCTCGTTCGTGTCCGTGAGGTACTGATGTCGGCCGCACAATTTGGCCTCATAGAACACCCTCTGTTCACCCAAGGCTTGGAGTTGCTGGAGCGCGTAAGCACATAAGACGTCTCTAAAGGTTCCTCCCGAGAACGTCGCCTTCTGCGCGCAAAAGCGACATCCGCTGGCGTCGGGTCTCGTTACATCTTCAAGTCTCGAAGCCCATTTAACCAATCACATCTAAAGGGCGAACTGGATCGATGTGGAGTCTTCAACACTCCGTAGAGTGTCCTGTCAGCCAAGACTTTGCCTGGAAGTTCTGGTCCAACGTGGATAACTGGGCCAGGATTGATCCCGCGGTTGAGTGGACGAGACTGGACGGACCTTTCAGCGCAGGGACACGAGGAACTACCTTCGTAACCAGTTCCGCAACGGGCCGTGCGTGCGTGTGCGCAAGAATCAGGCCGCGCACGCGCCGGTTGGCCGGTTGGGCCTCGATGGCGCTCGCTGATCGCACATGGTAACGTACTTGGGGCCGTTCAGAGTTGAAGCACTGACCTGGCGGCCCAATTGATTTTACATATGGCAAAACGACTTCTCTTCCTCATCGTGCTTTTTCTCACGCTTCTGCTTTTGGTCCCGCTCCTGGCCGCGAGCACCGATACCATTGTGACTATGCCGTTCGAGAACCAGTCAGGACGGGCCGAGTACAACTGGGTTGGCGAAAGCTTCTCGGCCACACTATCGGACCTGCTCGATCGACCAGGCATGGTCGCTATTCGCCCTGATGAACGGAATGTCGCGTACAAACAGGAAGGACTCCCTCCCACGGCGATCCTCACTCGAGCGACAATGATCAAGATCGCTGAACGAGCGGGGGCAAACCTCGTTGTGATGGGCACCTATCGAATCACAGGCGAGGGCCGCGACAGCACGATAACAATCACCGCACGAGTAGTCGATATTCGTGAAGGGCGTCTTGTGGGCCGAGAATTCAGCCGCGGAGGTCTTCTCGTCGACCTGCAGAAGCTTCAGGGAGACCTCGCGTACGAGATACTCTATCAGCACAACCCCGCCCTTCCTTATTCGCGGGACCAGATCGTGACCCAGGCAACCCAGGCTCCGATCGGCGCATACGAGAGCTACATCAAGGCCACCTTGACTCACGACGACACCGCGCGCGTCGGGTTTCTGGAGCGAGCGATCAAAGATTACTCAGAGAAGACGGGCGGACGATACATCCCGGCGATATTTGAACTGGGACGGGTTCACTACGAGGCGAGGAGTTATAAGGACGCTCTTGACCAACTTGTGCTGGTCGACGACAAGGACCCACGCTACGATGAGGCCCAGTTCTACATTGGCGTAACCGCGGACGCCCTAGGTCAGACCGACAAAGCGCTCGCCACGCAGCAAACGCTGGCAGCCCGTCTGCCGCTCTACGAGGTCTATAACAATATTGGGGTCTTTCTGATCAAGAGGAAGCAGTATGCCGACGCGATCAACCACTTGAAGCCGGCAGTCGAGGCTGCGCCCCGGGATACCGACACTCTCTTCAATCTCGGTTACGCCTACTTCCTGGCGAAGGACTACGCCAGCGCCACGGCGGAGTTGAAGAAGGAGATTGAACGGAGGTCTTCCGACGCTGAGGCCTTTTACATTCTGAGCAAGGCGCTGTCGGCTTTGAACGATCAGGCCGGCGCGACCGAAGCTTCCGATCAAGCGAAGAAGCTGCTCTCGTCATTTGCGCAGTGGGAGACAAAGGGCATCCCGCTGCTCGCTCGCATGAAGACCTCCTTCAGCAAAGCGAACTACTATCGCTACAAGCGCGAGATCGACGAGCGGCTGAATGCCGCGACCAGAATAACCACTCAGGCGGCGCAGCCGGAGTCGCTGATGGAATCGGCTCGCAAAGCCTTCTACGCCGGCCGGGATGAAGAGGCGCTGGCGCAAGCGGGCAAGCTATTGCAGTCGGCGCCGCAGAACCACGAGGCCCATCTGCTGATGGGGCGAGTATACGAACGCCGCGGGGACTTTGATCGGGCGGTGAACGCGTTGAAGGCGGCGGTCTTTTGGAATCCGAAGCTTGTGGCTGCGCACGTCCTGCTTGGACGGATCGCGGTCTTGAAGAACGACTGCGCGGGCGCCCAGGCTTCGGCGGGCAGGGCTCTTCAGGTTGATCCCAACGATCAGGATGCGCTGGGGTTGAAGCGGCTGATCGAAGAGAAGTGCAAGGCTGCTTCTTAGGTGATCGCGCTAGCGCCGTCTGATGGCGATTTGCGATATTCAAATCTCATACTGCCGGTATGTAGGTAGCGTTAAACGGAAAGACGCGCAGCAAAATAAAGTCTTTGTAGCCCTTGCCGGCATCGAGTTTAGCCTGTACTGCGTCGTCCCCGGCGCC
>JBGPFL010000064.1:0-11440 GCA_041483295.1 Blastocatellia bacterium
CCACGAATTTCACGAATTACACGAATGACCACGAATGTTCGTGTCAATTAGTGTAATTCGTTTAATTCGTGGCTGCACCTTATGCTCAAACGCGACGGCCAGGCGGGGGTTCTCTTTAAGACGGATTACTTCAGGTATTCGCTCTCGACGGCGTCAATCATGGCGACTCGGCGCTTATGTCGATCTTCGGTCAATTCGGTTGATAGCCAGACTTTCACAATGTTGCGCATTCGCTCGTCGGGAATCATCTTGCCGCCGAGCGTGAGGACGTTAGCCCCATTGTGCTCGCGACTGTTTCGCGCGGAGACTTCGTCGTAGCACATAGCCGCTCGAACACCCGGCACCTTATTGGCGACCATGCAAGAACCGATGCCCGCGCCATCGACCATTATTCCAAGATCACAGTTACCTCGGGCGACCGCTCGCGCGACGAGATGGGCGTAATCGGGATAGTCAACCGGGTCCGCCGAGTGCGTGCCGAAGTCCTGAAACTCATGGCCGAGGTCCGCGAGGACACGTTTCAATTCTTCTTTCATCTCGAAGCCGCCGTGGTCCGCTCCGATCGCGATCTTGCGTCGGGCGGCGGCAGTGCGGCGGACCCGTTCGATCTTCACGTTGCGTTCGGCCGCCAGGTCAGCAGCCAGTGGCGTTATGATCGCGCTTTCATCAACACGCAGGGTATCGCCGGACTTCGCCGAACGCACTTCGTGCTCGGTTATCGCGCGTTTGCCTCTTTCGTCGAGCGTACTCATAAACGAAATGCTAAATGCGAAATGCGAAATTCCGCACCTCGATTCTGGATTGTAGATTTCGGAGCGATTGAACTGCAAAGCGATTTCGCATTTCGAATTTCGCACTTCGCATTTCGAATTTCGCACTTCGCATTTCCCTAGACAGCGGCGGGCGCTTCTCGTATATTCCCCGCTCACCCCTGATTGAAACCAAGGAGACCCATGACTGCCAGCGAACGCAGTTCATTCATCAACGATCCGAACCTCAGGGTTTTGATCGACACTGATCGTCTGCAAGCCCGCGTGCGCGAACTCGGGGCCGAGATTACGCGCGACTACGCAGGCAAGAACCTGCACTTGCTCGCGGTCCTGAAGGGCGCGTGCGTCTTTCTGTCAGACTTGATGCGAGCGATCGACTTGCCGCTCTCGCTCGACTTCATCGGCATATCGAGCTACGGCGCCTCGACCAAGTCTTCGGGCGAGGTGCGAATAACCAAAGACCTCGACAAAAGCCTGGCAGGGAAAGACGTCCTCGTAGTCGAAGACATCATCGACACCGGCCTGACCTTAAACTACCTGATGAACATATTCCTGACTCGCGAAGTGAATTCTCTCGCAGTGGCGGCCTTACTCGACAAGCCGGACCGTCACGAAATAGAGACCGGCGCGAAGTACATCGGCTTTGCCATTCCCAATCACTTTGTCGTGGGCTATGGGCTTGACGTGAGCGAGTTGTATCGCAATCTGCCGTTCATTGCGATGCCCGAGAATCCGGAAGGATTGTTTAAGAAGAACGATCTGTAGTGACCCGACAAAGCGCCGCGCCCCATGTGAAGCCGGCGGCGAAGGCGACGATCAGCACCGCCGCCCCCGGCTGTAGCCGCTCTTCGCGATATGCCTGCCACAGCGCGATGAATGCCGACGCCCCGCCGGTGTTGCCGAAGCGATCTACGTTCGAGATGATCCGCTCCCGGGAAAGCGAGAGCTTCCTCGAGAGCGCCGAAAGCAGGTTGGCATTGGCCTGGTGCGGTATCACAAGATCAATTTCATCAAGGCCGAGTCCGTTCCGTTCAGTGATTTCGACAGCCGCCTCCGCCAGCTTGCGCACCGCGTGCAAAATCACGTTCCGCCCGTTCATAAATCCATAATGCAAACCGGCGACTAGTTGCTCGGAGCTCAACCATCGCGCTCCGTTACCCGTGCCGGGCGATCGCACGATCAGGTCCTCGGCAAAGTCGCCATCACTCGCAAGCAGCACGTCTTCGACTCGGAGGTCAAACCAGTCGCGATTCTGGTTGGCGTCGCCGCTGACAATCAGCGCGCCTGCGCCATCGCCGAATAGCATGCTTAGCTCGGCGCTGTGGGGCGACAGGTCGAGCCCTTTCGATTGTGCCTCTGCGCCGAAGCAAGCGACCGTGCCGGCTGAACCCGATTCGATCAAGCCCCGCGCGAGCTGCAAGCTGTAAAGGATCGCCGCGCAGCCGACTCTAAGATCGACCGCCGGAATGGGTCGACAGCCTGCGAGCTTACGTTGCACGAGCGGCGCAACGCCGGGGACCTGGTAGTCGGGCGACAGCGTGCACCCGATCAAGTAGTCAATCTTCTCTGCGCGCATGCCCGCGCGGCTCAGAGCGTCATGCACCGCCGCGACTGCGAGGTCCGAGGTCGACTGCTCAGCCGTGACCCATCTCCGTTCGCGAATGCCGGAGCCTGATTCAATCCAGTCGGCGGTGACTCCAAGCAGAGGTGCGAGCTCGGCGTTGGCGACGACGCGCTCCGGCAATGCAGCTCCGGCGCCGATGATGTAGCAGCTCATTTCGCTAAGGTAGCTCGCGCGATGAAAGCTTCGACTCGCGAGATGGTGTCGAAGTTTTCGGGGCGCAAGTCCGCGTCCTCGACCTTGATCCCGCATTCGCTCTCGATAACAGTCACGAAATCGACAAGCGAGAAGGAATCCAGCACGCCCGACAAAAAGAGGGAAGCGTCACGGTCAGGCACTCTGGTTCGAGATTGCAGCGCCGCCTCGTTCAGGAAAGCCATTATCGAATCTGGAAGCGTCAATGTTGTCTCCTCTCCTTGTACTGTTCATAAGCCCTCATCATCGCGTCGTAGATCAGCGTTCCGACAATCTCGGCTCCCTGGGCGGTCGGATGAGTGAAATCTCCGCCCATTAGCCGCGGCCTGGCTTCACGCCACTTCGCGACTGTGCCTTCGCCGCCCATCGCGGTGAAGGTGTCAAAGAACGCACACCCGCTCTCAGCCGCCAGGCGACGTTGATAGGCGATCAACTTCTTTATCATCGGCCGCGTCAAAACCTTGCCGCCCGCGCCGCGCTCGCCCCGGTCCATCGGTCCCACAAACAGGATCGACACATCCGGCAGCGCGCTCCGAATACGCCGGATCACTTCGCGGGTGTCCTTCTCGTACTGATCCATGGGCAACCGCTCGAACTGGCTCTCGTTGGCCCCATAGCCGATGATGACGAGATCGGGGCGGCGATGTCTCAACTGCTCGGCCCAATGCTGCTCGTCAATATAGTGCGCGAGCAGACCAATGAACGCGCCGTTGACCCCGAGCGAATCGTACTGGACTCCTCGGCCACTGGTTTCAAGTGCAACACCGAAGACTCGCACTTCACCGTTGCCCGCGGGCTTCAATGTCATTCGGTGGGGACCCTCCGGAACGCGGACTTCATGGAACGACGACTTCACTGACTCGCTGCTGGTGGAGACTCGAGCCTGTGGTACCCCATCAATATCGATCTCGAAATCGCCGCCACCGGGTTGAGCGAGAAAGTAGATATCGAAGGTAGACACAAGACGGCCCACCTCACCATCTTCCGCCGTGCCAAAGCTCGCCGATGCGCTTGTTGAGTCCGCGGTAAAGCTCGCCCCGCCGAGCCCGAACAGGTGATCGCCCTTCGAGATGAACATCGGATCGCTGTTCCACGAACTCGCGGCCTCGTGATAGACGCCGGCGTGTTGATACCAGGCCCACGGCCTGGCGGCCAGAACAAACCCGTGACCCGCGTCTCCGAACCTCAGTTGCAGCTTTCGGCGTACGGTCGAGGTTATGCCGTCGTTTGTGATCGGGGAGTCGCCGTAGTGGCATACGCGAGTCTGCGCCTCCGTTGTCTCGGTCTCGTGCAGCGCCCTAAAGAAGTGCTCGAGCGCCTGGCCCGAGAGGTCTTCGACCCCTCCGGGTGTCGGCTCGACCTCTGTCTGACCCGCGCGGGAGCCGAGTTCGGCCTTACCGGCTTGGGAGGCGGACTCCCGCGCACTCTCTTTCGCGCTCGTTCCAAGCATGGTCGAAGCCGGGAGAATGCGGTACCGCCCGAGTCCAGGCACCAGGTAAGGCAGAATTGCGAGCAAGAGAAAACTCACGAGGGTACGGGCGGTCTTGCCCAGAAGCACGTAGCTGCCATCGCTCTGATTCCTCTCTGCCAGCATCCGCGTCGGGCGCGCCGGGTCGGAGATTTCAACTATCCTGTTCATACCTGCTAGAACCTCGAGTAGATGAACGGCGCGATATCACTGCTAGCGACGAAGTAGAGTCCGACGGCCAGCGCGAACAACACACAAGCCTGAGCCAGCGAGGGCAGTTTGATGAAGCCGTTGGCCGCCCCATCGTAGAGTCGATCCGGGAACCAATGAGCAACAAAGCCGAGGGCCATCACCAGAGCAACAGGCGGAGTGAGGTTCGACAAGTCCGCCGTCAAGCTCGTCAAGCTGAAAAGTCGTCGGATGACCGCTGCCGCACGGTCGATCGTGTCTGCTCGAAAGAAGATCCAGGTGAAGCAGACGAAATGAAATGTGATAACTACGCCCAGCGCGTTGGACCAGGGCGAGCTCCCTCGGGCCCATCCATGCCGCCTGCGCAGCCCGTCCAGCACCCTCACCCCTGCAAGTCCCACGCCGTGCAGCAAGCCCCACATCACGAAAGTCGAGCTAGCTCCGTGCCATAAGCCTCCAATCAACATCGTGACAATCACTCCGCAGTAGAGCGACACCCAATTGCGCCTCCTCGACCCTGCGATAGTGAAGAAGAGATAGTCGCGCAGCCAGGTCGAGAGCGAGATGTGCCAGCGTCGCCAGAACTCCGGCAGGTCCCGCGAGCGATAAGGCGCGTTGAAGTTCACCGGCAGCGTGAAGCCGAGCAACATCGCCGAGCCGATCGCAATGTCGCTGTAGCCGGAAAAGTCGGCGTAGATCTGAACGGCGTATCCATAAATGGCCGCCAGGACTTCGAGTGAGGAGAATCGCTCCGGGAAATCGAAGACGCGGTCCACGAGATTCGCGCTGAGGTAGTCGGCAATCGCGATCTTCTTGATCAAGCCGATTGCGATCAGGAACAGGGCCGCTCCGCCAGACGACGCATCGAGAGCAACTGCCCGCCGAAGGTGAGGGAGCAGTTGCCGCGCTCGGAGAATCGGACCTGCCACTATCGTCGGAAAGAAGGACAGAAACGCCAGATAATCGAGATAGCTCCCGGCAGGCTCTGTGTCTTTTCTGTAGACATCAATGACATAGGCGGTCGACTGAAAGATGAAGAATGAGATGCCAGCCGGCGCGACTATTTCAAAAGCTGGAAACGGAAGTGTAACTCCGAGAATCGAGAGAGCGCCGGCGCTGGTCTCAATGAAGAAACCGGCGTACTTGAAGGCGCACAGCGTGCCGATATCGACCGCCAGCGAGATGAACAATAGTTTGCGGCGGCGATGGGCTTCAGCTCCAGCCATCAAGGTGGTGGTGGTGAAGTCGACCAGCGAGACAGCGACGAGAAGCAAGAGTCCGCGGACGCCCATTAGCGAGTAGAAAAAGCAGCTCGCGGCCGCAAGGAATGCCAGCCGCCAACGCGGCCGGCCGGCTAATGCCCAATAGCCGAAAAAGACCGCCATCAAGAAGACAAAGTATGTTCCGGTTGTGAAATACATTTAGCGATTCTTGTCTCGTGGGCGAACTACTGGACTGTAACAGCGAATTCGATTGCGCTTTCTCATTAACACCCAACTTCAGTTGGGTGTCGTGGCTCCGGCGTGATCGCAACCGTTTCAACGGTTTTGTCGACCCTTGTGGATGTAGCGAAACTGTTGAAACAGTTCGGAAGCCCTCGCTCCCCAAGTCACCCCTCTGAAGAGGGGTGTTAATGAGAAGACGCCGCATCGAAGCAAATCGAAGAAACTCTGACGACGTCCGACGCACTAGCAATTCCAATGTTATGGGCAACTACCTTCTGTCTTCTTGAAGAGCCAGTTCCCAGAGATAGCCTCGCATCAATTCCGCGTAGAGCATCTCAGCCGCCAACTTGTATCCCTCGCGAGTGAGATGGACGCGGTCCACCTGCGCTAATGGTTGCGTACGCGTCGCCCATCGTTGGATCGAACCGGCGGCTCCCATCGCGCTGAACAAATCCCAGAAGCCTGCGCCCGCATCGACCGCACTTTGTCGCTGGACCGCCACCAGTGACGGCATGCGGCCGATCGTCTCCCATCTGCCATTCACGCGAATAGCGCGATCTGGTGGGCTGATGACCAGCAGCGAAGCTTCGGGGACGGCCGCGCGCAACCGATCGAGTACGGCTGAAAAGCTCCTGCCGTATTCTTCGAGGTCGAGGTCTGTGTCGCTGACTTCGTTCGAACCGTAGGCAACGATGATCAGATTCGGATTGCGATGCTCGAGGTTATCGGCTAACAGGTCCCAGTCCCACCCAAGCAGTCGATTGGCGCGAGCCCCGTTAATGCCCAGTGCGTCGTAGACGACTCCTGCGCTCGCCCGCTCCACGACCACTCCCAAGACCCTCACAGCCCCAACCGAGAGGGTTCGGATCTCGACCGAGTGAGGGCCATCGTTCTCTGCGGTGATGTCGATGTAGCCGGGAGCTGCGACTTCCGATACGAGCGAGACGCGCCGGCAGTACATCTGCCCGTCGAGAATCACCTCGAGCGCACCGCCGCCGGGTTGTCTGAGCAGGTAGATATCAAAATGCCGGCAATCTGCTTCGATGCGAATCCACTCGTCTGATCGATGGCTTTCGAGGCTCACACCCGCGAGTCCGAATCTCCGGTCCGCTTCCGACGGCGTTCTGATTCCCCTGGTCAACCACCCCGCGCTCGCTGTGCTCCTGGCCCCGCGCGGCGAGTACCCCTGCCAGGGGCGGCCACCCAGAATGAAGCCGGGTCCGCCGTCGCCAAATCCCATCTGAAACTTGCGTCTCAACTCGCCTGTCAGCATGTCCGCGGCCACGTGTGAATCGCCGTAGTGAATGATGCGGGTGATGCCGAGCGGCTCGCCGCCTTCGGTGCGCATCAGCGACTCGTAGAACGCTCGCATCGCTTTCCCGCCTGGATCCTCGATCGCGAGCGAAGCCGCAACAGATTTCGGCAGTTGGCCCAATCCCTCCCGACTTGCCCGGCCTAACGCGGGAGGGCAAGTTCCAATGACCAGCAGGAGCACCGCAAGCATTTGTGACAAGAGAACCAACTGGCGAATGCAATATGGCTCGATCATCGCCGTTGATATTGCCCGAAGAACGGGCACGGGTTAACGCGACTGGCAACAGAGCTGAGTACGGCTACCCGCCTTGAGGTCGAGGGCCGCTCCCGGCGCGGGCTGTGGATAACCACGGGAAGGAGAAATTCGAAATGCGAAATGCGAAATTCGAAATGCGACGGGCAAATTTCGCATTTCGCACTTCGCATTTCGCATTTCCTAATCCTTCTTGTAGAAATCCAAAGGCGCTGGTTATAATTTGCAGTCACGGACTGACCTTCGGGTGCAAATAGAGGGGTCTAATCCTCGCATTGATCTTCGGAATTTAACTGTGCAAGGTTTGGCGTGGCGACGTTCCCATGTCATGGCGTGAGGGACCGAGCGGCACAAAGCCCGTGATTCGAGCTAATGAAAATCAAACGAATCTCAAGAGCAAACCTGATTTCGGACAGAATTGTGTGGGAGAGCAGTCAAGGAGAGAATGGATGAGGAAAGTAGCGCCGTATATACTGGTAGTTGTTTTGGGTTTGTCCGGAGGTTTGCTGCCGAGCCCTCAGATCGTCGGTGCGCAGCAGGCGGAGCCGCCGCTGCTAAACCACATTCACCCCGATAAGATCCCAGCCGGTACTCCAACTTTCACGCTTCGCCTGGAGGGTAAGAGATTTCAGGACGGCGCCCAAGTGCTATTCGATGGGGTGGCGCTGCCTTCATCCCGAATAAGCGAAGGAAGCAGACGCGCCCTGGCTGAGATCGACGCCTCGCTGGCTGCCGTACTCGGGACACATACTGTTCAACTGATTAACCCGGACGGCGGCGCGACCACCATCGAGACAATGGAAGTAGTGGCGCGGGATCCTGATCTGCGCATGAGACTGGGCGGCAATTCCATACAGGAGGACCAGGGAATTGACTTCGCCTTCTCAGTGACCGGCGAAGGCTACGATGTGAACTCGGAGGGAATAATATGGGGCGTCTCCGCCGTGGCCACTGCGTTCGTCTCCGACACCGAATTGCAACTCCAATTCTCTTCCGACCTGGCTACCGACCCTGCCCGCGTTCCGATATTTATTCGCAACAAGGGAGGCCACTACTCCAACGTCGAGATTTTCTTTGTGGTTCCGCAGCCCGCTTCGTTGCGCTTCGTCGATCCCGACTCAGTGTTAGTCGGGACCGATCCTTTTGACATCGAGGTTCGTGGCGACGGGCTCAAAGCAGGAGCGCAACTGGTTGTTAACGGCTTGCACCTTGAAACCACGGCTAAGAAGAACTCGCGGCTGACTGCCACAGTTCCCGGTGTGCTTCGAAGCATGCCCGGGTTGTTGTCGGTTCGCGCCGAGCAGGACGGGATCCAGTCCGCAGACATTACAATCGTCGTCTCTCCATCCACCGATCCGTTCATTTTCAGCGTGTCACCCTCGCACATTCGAGTGGGCGAAGAGAGTCCAAAGGTAGACCTCAACGGCGCCAATTTCGGCGACGACGTGTCGGCGTTCATTGATGGCGAAGAGGCGAAAATCGTTACTTCAACCAAAAGGCATCTGGTCGTGAAGATACCGCCGGAGCTGGTGGAATCGTCCGGCACTCACCGAGTCGAGGTGAAAGACGCTGACGGCCACGTATCGAATGCCGGCACGTTCGTCGTGATCCCCGACGTCACTGTGACGACCCTGGTGGGTGACGACAAGGACGGCTTCAACGAAGGGTGCGTGAGCGGGGACGCGGTGCGATTGCGGAGACCGAGACGGCTGGCTTTTGGGCCGGACGGCCTGCTCTACTTCACTGACCAATACAACCACTCGATTCGAACGATCAATGTCGCAACCGGAGAAGTATGCACCGTGGTCGGCACGGGAGACTCCGGCTACAATGATACTGGCAATGTTGCGGGGAAGCCGCCTACGTTCTCATATCCAAATGGAGTCGTGGTTACCCCGAACGGAACCATCTACGTCGCCGAAAATGGGAACAACGTCGTGCGCCGTATTCGGCGGGTGAGCGGCACGCTCATCGTCGACACCTTTGCGGGTCAGAATGAAGCCATCGTGAAGCCGGACAGGCAAGCGCGGTTGAACAGCACCCGCGATGGACTCGATGGTTTCAGAGATGGGGAGGCGAGCGATGCGGCCTTCAGACTTCCCGATGATATCATCGTCGCGCCCGACGGCTCCCTCTACGTCGCCGACGCGAATAACCACGCGATACGACACATAACAATGAGTGGGGCAGACGTAACGGTTGAGACAATCGCGGGAAACGGAGTGCCGGGATTCGCCGATGGAGCGGGTGAGACTGCGAGGCTCAATACACCTGTGGGACTGACTCTCTCGCTGGACGGAAAATCCCTGTTCGTCGCCGATATGGGCAACGGCCGGATAAGGCGGATAGACCTGCTCACGAGGAACGTCGAGACTTACGCGGGGAGCGGGGTGGGCGGCTCAGTGGATGGAATGGCACCCGACGCCTCTTTCGCTCGCCCGATCGGGGTGGCGTTGGACGCGGATGGCGTACTCTACGTCGCGGAACTTGATGCCAATGCCATTCGCAGAATCGATCCTGCAGGAGATGTGACTACGCTCGCGGGCACCGGAATCTTCAAGAAGTTCAGAGACGGTGATGGCCGAAAGGCGACGTTCAACGGGCCAAGGGGTCTGGCAATCGACCGAGTAAAAGGGGTGCTGTACGTGGCGGACTACGAGAATTTCCGCATAAGAGCGATAGCGCTGAGGTAGTTTTCAGTTTTCAGTTGGCAGAAGGTAGTTGTTGGTAGGCAGTGGCTTAGCGCCTAACAGCCTACTGCTTGCTGCTACTGCCTACTACCTTCTGCCTACCGCCAACTGAAAACTGCCTGCCGCCCACCTATTTGCCTTCTGCCTACTACCTTCTGCCTCTGAAACTGAAAACTGCCTTCTGCCTAGCGACACCAACTGAAAACTGAAAACTGAAAACTGCCTTCTGCTTCCCAATTTAAAAATTGACAAAGACATACTCATATTTTATGCTGTGAATGTCGTAGATTTGGGAGAGATTGGAAGGCTGACAGGTAGAATTCAAGGGTCAAAGGCAGGGGGGGCTAGTCGAATTTGGCGCTCAAGTTCAGAGACTACTACGAGGTGCTTGGGATCAAGCGCGACGCTACCCAGGACCAGATCAGGCAGGCCTTTCGCAAGCTTGCCCGCAAGCTCCATCCGGATGTGAACCCTGGCGACAAAGCCTCTGAGGAGAAGTTCAAAGAGATCAACGAGGCTAACGAAGTCCTCTCCGACCCTGAGAAGCGCAAGCGCTACGATCAGCTTGGCGCCAATTGGAAAGACGGGGCAGAGTTCACTCCGCCTCCGGGATGGAGTGGCGTCAATGTTGGCTTCAGCTCAGTCTTCAGCGGCGGCGGCTTCAGCGACTTCTTCGAGACCTTCTTCGGAGGCTCTCGAGGGGCCGAGCGCGCCTCGCAGTCCCGCGGACGCAGCTCCAGAGCGCGCTCTGCCAGGGGTCAGGACGCCGAAGCCCAGATGGCTATTTCGCTTGAAGAGGCTCACGCGGGCGGCCGCCACCGAATGTCGATTCAGGGCGCGAGGGTGTGCCCGACCTGCAATGGAACGGGGATCTCCAACGGGGGCGGCTGTGCCATGTGCCGAGGCTCGGGCCAGGTGTTGAATCCCCGGAACCTTGAGGTGAATATTCCTCCCGGCGCGCGCGAGGGGGCTCTGATAAAAGTGGCTCGCCAGGGTCAGCCAGGGATGGGTGGCGCCGAGCCGGGAGATCTCTACATAAAGTTACAGATCAAGCCTCACCCCATCTTTTCGATCACGGGCGATGATGATACTTCGGTCGAGGCCCCGATCGCTCCGTGGGAAGCCGTTCTGGGAGCCAGGATAGAAGTACCGACGCTTGACGGCAAGGCTGAGATGAAAGTACCTGCCGGCTCGCAAAGCGGGCAGCGGCTCAGGCTGAGAGGCCAGGGCCTCAACAAACGGGGCGGCGGGCGCGGCGACCAGTATGTGAGATTGAAGATAGTTGTCCCAAGCCATCCAACCGAAAAGGAGAAGAAGCTGTTTCAGGAGATGGCGGATGCAACTCATTTCAACCCGCGAGCAGCGTGGGAGAAGTGATGAATGATGCGTGAAGAGTGATGCGTGATGCGTGAAGGAATGATGCGTGATGCGTGATGCGTGAAGGAATGATGCGTGATGCGTGATGCGTGAAGGAATGATGCGTGATGCGTGATGC
>JBGPFL010000065.1:0-11432 GCA_041483295.1 Blastocatellia bacterium
CGCATCACGCATCACGGATCACGGATCACGCATCACGGATCACGGATCACGGATCACGCATCACGCATCACGGATCACGCATCACGCATCACGCTTCTCGCCTTGAGAATCGAGAATGTCCCGAGGGCCTTAGCCACAAGCTGCCCCTCATTTTCTACCTCGGACTCCAAAACGCCGATGTTGCTGCCCCTGTGAATCAGCCTTGTGTCGCAGGTGAGAACTCCGGCGGTCACGGCTTTCAGGTAGACGATGTTGATCTCGATAGTAGCGCAGGTTTCGTCCGCGGCCAGGCTCGAGTGAAGCGCCCCGCCCATTCCGGTGTCGGCCATCGAATAGACCACTCCGCCATGCAAGACCCCGTTAGGATTGAAGAGGTTCTCGCCGACCGTCAAGACACACTGGCTGTATCCATTCGCCTTCGCGGTGAAACTCAATCCTATCAACCGGCCGAATGGGCCCAGGTCCCTGGGCTTCGAATCAATCTCCTTTTCCATAGTCGCTTGCTCCCGCTCTCTCGGCCGGGATCGGTTGGATCTGATTCGAAGAGAGCGGGCGAGTTGAGGCGCATGTAAGCGCCCGTTCCCAGGAAGATCAACACGGTCACAACGCCGGTGAGCTTGTGCAGCAGTCTCGTCCTCGTCTCCATAACGGGCCGATTATAGAAGAAGGAAATGCGAAATGCGAAATGCGAAATTCGAAGTGAGAAAACGCTAATTAGCGACCAGTTTCGCATTTCGCATTTCGCATTTCGAATTTCCTTTTCCGCTTGACCTGCAGGGGCCGAAGGCTACAGTCTTCATGGTCGATCTGGAGCGTTCATCGGGACGTCGTGCAGGCTTACTTACAGATTCCCGCGGACTCGGACATTCGAGGAGCTGATGATGAGAACCAGAGCGCTTACCTTGCTCGCCATTGCGGTGGGTATGAGGCTCGTGAGCAGCTTGGCAGAAGAGGGAAAGACAGCTTGAAGAAGGAGAGTTTCGGAAGAACGCACGACAGAGAACAAGTACTCACCCAACAACACGGACTTTCCCTCAGTGTTCCTGAAGAAAGGACGGCAGTATCAAACGACCACGGTGTATAAGTTCTCAGCAGAGTAATGTTCGGGCTCTCGCGCTTAACGCAAGGCACAGTCGCTGCGGGCGGAGACACCAATAGTTGGAGGTCACGATGACAGAGGAGCAGATCGATCAATTGTGCATCAACACTATTCGCACGCTCTCCATGGATGCGGTCCAACAGGCGAACTCCGGGCATCCCGGCACGCCGATGGCGATGGCGCCGGTGGTCTATTGTTTGTGGCAGAGATTCCTGCGGTTTGATCCTGAAGACCCGATCTGGCCCAACCGTGACCGGTTCGTGCTTTCCGCCGGGCATGCGTCGATGCTGCTCTACTCCATGCTTCATCTGACGGGGGTAAAGGCAGTCAATCCGAAATATGAGCGACTCGGTGAACTGTCAGTGAAACTCGACGACATCAAGCGCTTCCGTCAGCTCGATAGCCGCTGTCCTGGACATCCCGAGTATCGCTGGACCTCCGGTGTCGAGACGACTTCGGGACCGCTGGGCCAGGGCGTTGCAACGAGCGTCGGGATGGCCATCGCCGGTAGATGGATGGCCGAGTACTTCAATCGCCCCGACTTCGAGATGATCGATTACGATGTATACGCCCTGTGCGGCGATGGCTGCATGATGGAAGGCATTTCCGGCGAAGCGGCCTCGCTTGCGGGCCACCTCAAGCTCGACAAGCTCTGTTGGATATACGACAACAACAAGATCACTATCGAGGGTAACACTGCATGGTCGTTCAGCGAAGACGTGGCCACCCGATTTCTGGGCTACGGCTGGAACGTCACCCGGGTCGGGGATGCGAATGATCTCCAGATGCTCGAAAGAGCGTTCAACACTTTCCGTAGCACGAATGACCGGCCAACGCTGATCATCGTCGACAGTCACATCGCCTACGGCTCACCGAACAAACAGGACACCGGCGCTGCGCATGGCGAACCGCTCGGCGAAGAAGAGATCAGGCTTACCAAACGGAACTATGGCTGGCCCGAAGACGCTAAATTTCTGGTGCCTGCGGAGGTCCCCGCGCATTTCAAACAGATGATGGGACAGCGCGGACACGACGCGCGCGAAGCCTGGCTCGCGAAGTTCTCGGCCTACGAGGCAAAGTATTCCGACCTGGCCGGACAGCTTCTCAAGATGCAGCGCCGCGAGTTGCCGGAGGGCTGGGACAAAGACCTGTCGGCATTTCCCGCTGATGCAAAAGGTGTCGCGGGACGAGACTCATCCGCGAAGGTCCTCAATGCGATCGCGGTCAACGTGCCCTGGTTGATAGGCGGCTCAGCCGACCTGGCTCCATCAACCAAAACCCGTCTCACGTTCGAGGGCGCGGGAGATTTCGAAGCCGCGAGTCATGGCGGTCGCAATTTCCACTTCGGCATTCGCGAGCACGCTATGGGCGCGATCCTCAACGGCATGTCGCTTACGAAGGTGCGGCCCTACGGATCCGGCTTCCTGATCTTCAGTGATTATCTCCGCCCGGCGATCCGGCTGAGCGCGATCATGGAGGTCCCGGTGATCTATATCTTCACCCATGATTCCATAGGAGTCGGCGAAGACGGTCCCACTCATCAGCCGATCGAGCACCTGGCGTCGCTGAGAGCAATTCCCGGATTGATCACAATGCGTCCGGCGGATGCGAACGAAGTCGCCGAAGCCTGGCGCTTGATCATGCAACTGCACCACGAACCGGTCGCGCTCATCCTCTCGAGGCAGGCGCTGCCGACTGTGGACCGAACAAAGTATGGTGCGGCCGCAGGGGTTGCAAAGGGCGCGTATGTGTTGGCCGACGCAGCCGACGGGCGGCCCGAGGTGCTGTTGATGGCCAGCGGAAGTGAAGTCTCGCTCTGCGTCGAGGCGTATGAGCAGTTGAAGGCCGAGGGCATCAAAGCCCGTGTGGTGAGCATGCCCTCGTGGGAACTCTTCGAGCAGCAGAGCCAGGCGTACCGCGAAAGCGTCATTCCGCCCGATGTGACTGCGCGTGTTTCGGTCGAACAGGCATCCACATTTGGTTGGGCGAGGTTCACCGGCCTGGTTGGCGAGCGGATCGGGATGAAGACGTTCGGAGCTTCGGCGCCGCTCAAAGAGTTGCAGAAGAAGTTCGGCTTCACGGTTGCAAATGTGGTCGGCGCGGCCAAACAGCAGTTGGGGAAAGCCGGTTGAGGATCTCAGAGTGTAAGGATCGGTTGAGCCGAAGAACATTCGAGGAGTACGAGTTGTAGTGGCCTAAGAGAGAAGGAGAGGTATATGAAGATTCTGGTCATCGACGTCGGCGGCACTCACGTGAAGGTGCTCGCGACCGGTTACGACGAGCCGCAGAAGATCCCTTCTGGGCGGAAGCTGACGCCGAAGCGCATGGTGAAGGAAGTGAAGAAGGCGACCGAAGGCTGGGAATACGAGGTGGTGTCGATTGGCTATCCCGGCTTTGTATTCCGGGGCCGTCCGATCTGTGAACCGGCGAATCTGGGCAGCGGCTGGGTGGGCTTCGACTTCGATGCGGCGTTCGCCTGTCCTGTGAAGGTCATCAACGACGCGGCGATGCAAGCCCTGGGGAGTTACAGGGGCGGCAGCATGCTCTTCCTGGGCCTGGGAACCGGGTTGGGCAGCGCGATGGTGATCGATGGAGAGCTGGAGCCGATGGAGATCGCGCACCTGCCGTACAAGAAAGGCGCGTCGTTTGAGGACTACCTTGGACTCCGCGGACTGCACCGGCTTGGGAAAAAGAGATGGCGCTCCCATGTAGAGGCCGCTGTCGCTCAACTCGCGACCGCGCTACAGGCCCACGATGTGGTGCTCGGGGGAGGCAACGCGAGACTGCTAAAGGAGCTTCCGCCGGGTTCCCGGCTGGGCGATAACGCCAACGCTATTGTGGGTGGGTATCGGCTATGGGAAGCTGCGAGCGAGCGTCTGCTCTCGGCGAGCGGGGAAACCGGCAAGGGCGCCTGACGCAAGGACGCAAAAGCCTCAACGCAAAGACGCAAAGACGCGAAGACGCAAGGTGCGTATTCGGGAGAGGAGCGAATCGGCGGCCTCAGATTGACATACTCGACGTCCATGAATGACACCAGGAGGCTGCGAAGAGACTGGAATCCTCAACGCAAGGACGCAAAGAGCGTATGCGGTTCATCTGGCTTGGCTTAGCGCCCTTGCGTCCTCGCGTCTTTGCGTTGAGGCCTTAGACGATCGGGCAGGCGCGCGAGCAGTGGGTCAATAGGAGGTCGAGATGTCGAATGCACCTGACGAAATAGTATTTCTGTTTGATGTGGACAACACGCTGCTCGACAACGACCGTGTAACCGCCGACCTCGAGCGCCACCTCGAGCGGGTGGTAGGGACCGAGCGGCATCGGCGCTACTGGACGATCTTTGAGGAACTGCGGGCGGAGATCGGCTATGCCGACTACCTGGGTGCGCTGCAGCGCTACCGGATCGAGTATCCGCGAGATCCGCACCTGCTGACGGTTTCGGAATTCATGGTTGAATACCCCTTTGCGAATCGGCTGTTCCCCAATTCGCTCGATGTTCTGGAGCACGTCAAGCAGTGGGGCGCGACGGTAATCTTGTCGGATGGAGACGTGGTATTTCAACCGCGCAAGGTCAAGCGCTCAGGCCTCTCGGATGCGGTTGATGGCAACGTCCTGATTTACGTACATAAGGAGCACGAACTGGATGACGTCGAGCGGAGGTTTGCGGCGAAGCGATATGTGATGGTGGACGACAAGCTGCGCATCCTGACTGCCATGAAGAAGGTGTGGGGTTCACGACTTGTAACGGTATTCCCGCGACAGGGCCATTATGCGCATGATCCCAAAGTGCTGACCGACTTTCCCCCTGCGGATGTCAGCATCGACCGAATCGGCGATCTGCTGAGCTATGACTTGCAGGCGCTGCTCGCCACGGTTGGCCAGGTATGACTACAGAATTGACAAACCCCGTTCTCACCATTACAGTGAGCACTCATCGAAAACTACGGAAGGATTGGAGAATGAGCATGTCTTCATGGAGATCAGCATTTCTGGCCGGCATCGTATTGCCGGCTGTGGCCCTGGCGCCGGCCCTCGCACAGAGGAGCAAGGCGCCGAAATCCACGGTTGTCAATCTGAACAATGCGCAAGGTCAAAGCGTTGGAACTGCCACTCTTTCCAAAGCTCCGCATGGCGTGAAGATCAAACTCAGCTTAAAGAATCTTCCGCCGGGCGAACACGCAATCCACATACATGGCGTCCCGAAATGCGAGGGGCCGGATTTCAAGTCCGCGGGTCCGCACTTCAATCCTGAGGGAAAACAGCATGGGTTACAGAACCCTGCGGGACCGCATGCAGGCGACATCCCCAATTTCAAAGTAGACGCCAAAGGTCGCTCAACGGCGACGGTGATTGCGGCCAATGCGACGCTTGGGGATGACTCTCATTCGGTATTCAGTCACGACGGAGCGGCGCTTGTGATCCATGCGAAGGCCGATGACTTGAAGACCGATCCGGCCGGAAACGCCGGAGACAGGATTGCCTGCGGTCTCATTAAGAAGTGAAATGACTTCCGCTTCCGCCCAGTCCTTTCCTTAAGCCGCAGTTCCTACAGCGTTCCAGTTTTGGGCCGGGCTTCTGTTGAGGGCCGGAGGGAGGGGGCCTCCCGCTCAGTCGCTCACTGCTCCGTCTATTGCCTCCGGTTTGAACTTGACTTATACCTCTTGGGGTCTGCCCACAGTCGACCTCCACCGACCGCAAGAATAGATTATCTTAGAATCTATTTATTCTTAATAGATCTGCTTGACATCGGCCAGCCTTGTTTCTATAGTGGACCCGCTCAAACTCAATTTTCGTTGTGCTCTCCTCCTTAGAGAGATTCCCGAAAGGGCTTGTCGAAGGGGAGTCGTGTCTTATGGCTGGAAAGAAATCAGCTAGGGTAGACTGTTTGGGTGGAAGCTTCTGGGTCACGCCCAAGATATTCTGGGGTTGGGTACGAGAGGGCGTCGTAGAGCTTAAGGGCGAACGCCCATTGGCGGGCACATACAAAGGGACAAAGGACGGCTTTCAGGTGAGCATGAATCACGTTATTCTGGACCTTGCCTGTCCCGAGCACTTGCACGAAGTTGTTCAAACGACGCGAAGGCGAAAAGCCTGCTCGTGAAACTCTCGGATTCGTTTTCTGATCTGTCAGCGGTGAATCCAGGTTTGTGGATCTTTGGAGGAATCTCGATGAAGGCCAGAGTCTTGCAGCACATCAAACCGATCTCGAAGAAAGACCAGGTGATCGAAATGATCAAGGGCGCCATCCTCTCGGGTAAGATGGAACCTGGTGAGCCGATCGTCGAGAACAGGGTCGCCCAGCATCTTGGCGTGGGCACTCCTCTGGTTCGCGAAGCTCTGCTCGAACTCGAGCATCAAGGCTTCGTCCAGAAGTTTCCCTACAAGGGCACCGTGGTGACGGAGCTCGGACCTGATGATATCGAGCATATCTTTTCCCTCCGGGTTGAACTCGAATCCGTAGCCATCGAATGGGCGAAGGTGAATGGGACTCCAGCCGAGATTGCCGAGCTGCACGTGCTTGCTCAGGGCATGGCCCAGTTCGCGGGCGAGATGCGACTGGACCTGTTTTACGAGAATGATATTGCCTTTCATCGAAAGCTTTGGGAGATGTCTGGGAATCCTTACCTTGTCGACACGCTTGAAAGACTGGTCGTACCGCTATTCGCCTTCTTCCTGATGAGAAACGATCGCGATCGCGAGAACTACACCGATAGCGCAGCCGATCACGTTCAATTCGTCGAGTCGCTCTCCTCGTGTGAAGCTGCCGAACTGCGGCAGATGGTTAAAGAGTCCATGACCCGATGGAAGGATGAAATGTTAGCCAGACTATTCCCCGAGAGAACTGAATCCGGCTTACGACTCTCGGCGCCGCCGGCTGACGTGCGAGCTCAGTAGCTGTCGTGTGTTCGTATGGCGCAGACCCGCGAGCTTCAACGCTGACCGCCGAGAGCTGCATGAGAGTAAGTGGATGGCTCACGACGCGCTTCTAACCGCTCGCAACGTCAATAAAGCCTACGCCGGAGTACAGGCGCTCGAGGGCGCCTCCTTCGATCTGCGTGCAGGCGAAGTTCACGCACTGGTAGGCGAGAACGGAGCAGGCAAGTCCACGCTGGTCAGAATCATAGCCGGCGCGGTGGAGGCCGACAGCGGTGAGATCAGGCTCCGCGGCGGGGAGATCAAGGACAATTCGCCGCTGCGAGCCAAGTCGCTCGGCATTGCGGCCATTTATCAACAGCCGGCGCTCTTTCCGGAACTATCGGTTGCGGAAAACATCGCGCTCGGTCTGGAGGGAAGACGCGCCTGGCGCCGCATTCACTGGAAGCGCCGCCGAAGTCAGGCCGCCGAGTTGTTGCTGCGTGTAGGCGCCAGGATTTCCCCCGAGGCTTACGCGGCCGATCTCACGATGCCCGAACAGCAACTTGTCGAGATCGCGCGCGCGTTGGGAGCCGATGCCCGAGTCCTGATTATGGACGAGCCGACGGCGTCGCTCTCTGAGGAAGAGACGCACAACCTTTTTCGCGTGATTCGAGAACTGCGCGGAGCGGGCGCGGGAATCATCTACATCTCTCATCGGCTGGATGAGCTGCCGGTGATTGCCGATCGAGTGACTGTGCTGCGCGACGGCCGGACGATTGATACGCGGGAGATGTCTCTGGTGGACCGTTCCGAGTTGATCCGAATGATGGTCGGGCGCGAGTTGTCGGCGGTCTTCCCGAAAGAGTCGGTTGAGTTGGGCGAGACGGTTTTGGAGGTTCACGGGCTCGGTTGTCGCCGAGCAGGCGTGCGGGACGTGACGTTCTCGGTGCGCGCGGGAGAGATTCTGGGACTGGCGGGGCTCGTGGGGGCCGGCCGCACCGAACTTGCGAAGACGCTGTTCGGTTTGACTGGAGCGGACGGAGGGACCATCCTCTTGCGCGGCGAGCCGGTCAGCATCAACAGTCCGTCGCAAGCCACCGAGCGGGGCATCGCGTATGTGCCGGAAGACCGTCGAAGGCACGGCGTCATCCCCGAGATGGCTGTGAGCGCCAACACTACGTTGGCCGCGCTTCGGCAACTGGCGCGCTTCGGCTTTCTCGATTTCCAGCAGGAGCGCGAGATCGCCGCGGGTTACGCTGAGCGGCTTGCGATCAAAACACCTTCTCTTTTTGCGCCGGTCTCAACGCTCTCCGGGGGCAACCAGCAGAAGGTGGCCTTGAGCCGCTGGCTGGCAACAAAGCCGGCCGTCTTGATTCTGGATGAACCGACTCAGGGGATCGATGTTGGCTCGAAGGCTGAGATTCATGCGTTGATGGGCGAACTCGCCGCGCAAGGGTTGGCGATCCTGATGATCTCATCTGAATCGCCGGAGATTCTGGGCATGAGCGACCGCATTGCCGTGATGCACGCGGGGACGATCGTTGGTATTCTGGATCGCGCGGAAGCAACGCAGCAAAAGATTCTCGCGCTGGCTCTGGGGCACGAGCATAATCACATTCCCACATGAGAACCGAGTCGGTCGGTGCGACGAGTGAGATCGTGTTATGGGAACAGTAGAAGAGAAAGCCGCCAAGTACCGCCAGATCATTCAAGACATACTCACCAGCCTGGCCGCGATACCCAACCTTGAAGCTGGAGTTGATGATCGCCTGCTCTTCGACGAGCGCAATGACAGCTATGCCGTTATCGCGGAAGGCTGGGATGGGGACGAGAGAGTTCACCACGTCGTGGCTCATTTGGAGTTGATCAACGGCAAAGTTTGGATTCAGGTGGACAATACCGACCTCGTACTGGCGCGTGAACTGGAGGCCAAAGGGATTCCCAAATCGGATATCGTGTTAGGCTTCCGCCCCCCGGAGGTACGATCTGAGTCTGAATATGCGGTGGCCTGAAAATGCAGGCTGAGACGTTGTAACCAGGATTGGCTCGCAGGTGATTGGATCATGGCCGGACTAGATCATGACTTCTTGCTCCTTTCAACTCAGGATTGTTCATACACTGACTACATGAAATGGATAAACAACCCGCGGGCGATTCAAATCCCCGACGACGTGGTCGGCTACATTAAGGATTCGCTGAACTGGATTACGTGCCATAACCCCGGCAAGAGAATGATCAAACATAAAGGGTTAAATTGGTATGGACCAACAATCATAAAGGAAGACGGAGCCATCGTAGCTCACAAAATACTCGGGGCTTGGGCAACCCTGTTCTCAAACGGCCCAAGTACACTGAGACTAACTGGCAGTTACGTTCGGATAGAGGGCGAAGAGACGGGCAGCTACTCTGTGATAAAGATCGACCGAGATGAAATCGTGGAAAGACTGACAACGTTAGCGGACTATACAAATCAAGTTGCAGAGAGCAGAGATCGATTGTTTGTTTTGCACTTGGGTATCTGAGAATGGACCGCCTGGAAGATGGACTCGACTGCCCCGAAACACGCCTATTTTGTTCTGAGCCGTTACAAACGCGAAGTCTCGGCGGCGGCGGCTTACGCGGCGTTGCTGCTCGTGGTTGGCGTCATTGCGCCGGCGTTTTTCAGCGCCGCAAACTGGCGCGACCTGGCGATGAATAACGCGCCCGTGCTGATTGTCGCCGTCGGCATGACGATGGTGATTCTGACCGGACACATCGACATCTCGGTCGGGTCTCAGTTTGCCGTCTGCAGCGTTGCCGCCGGCTGGCTCGCACAGACCGGAGTGCCGATGCCTCTGGTCGCTCTTCTGGCGATTGCAATCGGCGGCTTGCTCGGCGCGGTGAATGGCGCGCTCGTAGCGCGTTTCAGAATTCCTGCGATCGTAGTTACGCTGGCGACTCTGGCGGCGTGGCGCGATGGTTTGCGGTGGGTGACTCAGGGCGCGTGGGTACAGAATCTGCCCGATAGCTTTCAATGGCTCGGTCTGGGACAGGGGTCAGGGCAGTTGTTGATCCTTGCCATTTCACTTCTCGTGTTGATAGCGTTCGCCTGGTTGCTCACCAACGTAGCGGCCGGGCGCGAGATCTATGCGGTTGGCTCGGACGCGGAGGCGGCGCGGCTCGTGGGCATTGACCCCCCGCGTGTGGTCTTCAGCGTCTTTGTCTTGATGGGCGCGCTGGTGGGACTGGCGGCATTATTGAATGCGCTCCGCTTTGCAGAAGTGCCCAGCAATGCCGGAGTCGGCCTCGAGTTGAAAGCGATTGCCGCAGTCGTCGTCGGCGGCACGGCCATCACCGGCGGGCGCGGGTCAATGGTCGGCACGCTCATTGGCGTCGCGCTGCTGGGGACGATCGGCACGGCGCTGACTTTCCTGGGGATCAACCCATTCTGGGAGAAAGCGATTCAAGGAGCGGTGATCCTGGCGGCTTTGGTTTCAGACATCGCGATGGGCGGCTTCGACAGATTGCGGATTGGGGATTTGCGTACTGAAAGAGGTAAATGAATCCAGCGACTCCGCAATCCGCAATCCGCAATTCGCAATCGATCCAGTCGTGGCGCGAACGGTTGTTTCCGAATCACGAGTGGGCGCTGCTCATCGTGTTGTTGTTTGAATGCGTAGTCTTCAGCCTCGGGGGCGGGAATTTTCTGACTTCGGCGAATGCGTTCGAAGTGACTCGGTTGAGCGTGGAGATCGGCTTGCTCGCGCTCGCGCTCACGCCGGTCATCATAACCGGGGGCATCGATCTTTCGGTCGGGTCGATGATGGGCCTGGCTGCGGTAGTCTTCGGTAGTTTGTGGCGCGACGCACATTGTCCGCTGCCGGTGGCTGTGGGTCTGACACTGCTCGTTGGGATAGCGGGCGGCGGATTGAACGCGCTCCTGATCGCGCGGTTGAGCCTGCCTCCGCTGATCGTCACGCTGGGCACCTTCTCGCTGTTTCGAGGCATGGCGGAGGGGCTGACTCGGGGCATTGAGAACTACTCGGGATTCCCGCCGGAGTTTCTGTTTCTCGGACAGGGCTACCTCGGCGGCGCGATTCCCCCGCAGTTGTTTGTGCTGCTGGCGGCGATCATCGGCTACGGTCTATTGTTGCATCGGACGGTCGTCGGACGGGGTCTATACGCCATCGGGTTCTCCGCTCAAGGGGCGCGATACGCAGGGATCCCGGTGGCCCGGCGCCTTACCCTTGTTTATGTGATGGCCGGACTGGCTTCAAGTCTGGCCGCCGTCGTTTACGCGGCGCATCTCGGGCAGGCGAAATCGGACGCGGGCACCGGCTATGAGTTGATGGCGATCACCGCGGTCGTGCTTGGCGGAACGTCGATCTTCGGAGGTCGCGGCACGGTTCTGGGAACGGTGCTGGGCTTGTTCGCCATCGTGGTTCTGCAAAACGGATTGAGGTTGAGCGCGCAGCCGGCGGAACTGGCGGGCATTCTCACAGGC
>JBGPFL010000066.1:0-11348 GCA_041483295.1 Blastocatellia bacterium
ATTTCCGTCTCCGGAACCAGGAGTTTAGTCATGACTACGGCCGCGGGAATTGCCAACACCGAAGCCGATAAGAGATGTCCGGCAATCTGAGGGAACACGCCGCTGAGAAAAGCCACGTAGATCCCCAGGGTGCTGGAGGCAACGGTTGCCATGCCTGTTGTCAAGACCGTCAACAACTCGGAGCGAGTCATCTTCCCGAGGTACGGCCGGATCACCAGCGCCGATTCAACGCCGACGAAAATGTTCGCGGCGCCGCATAGAGACTCCGCCCCGCTGATCGCCAGAGTCCGGTGGAAGAGCCTGGCGAACAGGCGCACCACCCACTGAAGCACGCGGAGGTGATAGAGCACCGACGTGAATGCCGAGAAGAAAATAGCCACCGGCAGGACCTGAAAGAGCAGAATAAAACCGACCGATCCGGTCTCGCCGGGGCTTGCAGCAAGCGGCCCGAACAAAAACGCCGTCCCGCTCTTCGACGCGTTGAGCAAAGCGAGCACCGCGTCATTCAGCCATAGAAAGACTCGGTGGGAAAAGGGAAGGTGAAAAATTATCAAGCCGATTACCAGTTGTAGAGACAGTCCCCATACGATCGTTTTCCAGGATACCTTCCGGCGATCGGTGGACAATAACCACGCTATCCCTGCAAAGACCAGGAAGCCTAAAGCCGATACGAAGTGATAGATCATGTGTGCTCACCTGTTGGCAGCGGATGGTTGGGTGCCGAGCGTTCCGGTGCACCGATCAAATCAAGGAGAATAGAGGTTGGTCGGTTGTTCCAGATTGCTCGGCAACTAGTTGCCTATAACATTGAAATCGGTAGCGCATCGGAAGTCGTCAGAGTTTTCTTCAATTTGCTTTGATGCGGCGACCTCTCATTAACACCCCTCTTCAGAGGGGTGACTTTGGGAGCGCCGACTTCCGAACTGTTTCAACAGTTTCACTACATCCAAGAGGGGCGACAAAACCGTTAAAACGGTTGCGAATCACGCCGGTGCCGCAACACCCAACTGAAGTTGGGTGTTAATGAGAAAGCGCAATCGAATTCCCTGATACAGTCCACTAAATGGCCAAATTCCAGTCAACCAGTCCCTGGTTCTCCCGGCGCTGGCCGGAGATTACTTGCGAGCGGCGCGAACTTGGTATTCCTGAAGGCTGCGCACCGGAAGGTCTTCCTCTTTCAGCGCCCGGATCGCTGCCGCCGCCGCGGTTGCGCCGGTCATCGTCGTGATCGATGGCACCGAGTACTGCATCGCCGACCTCCGGATCGCCCGCTCATCGTAAAATGACGCCCGACCGAGCGGCGTGTTGATTACCAGATCGATCTGCCGGCTCTTCACCAGATCCACAACGTTCGGACGCCCTTCGTTAGCCTTGTAAACAAACTTACACGTAAGCCCGGCGCTCTCAATCCTTCGTTGAGTTCCGCGAGTCGCGATGAGGTTAAACCCCAGCTCGGTAAGCTCGCGCGCCAACTCGACAATACCCCGCTTGTCCTGATCGTTCACGCTGATGAAGACGGTCCCCTCGCGCGGAAGCGTGATGCCCGCTCCATACTGCGCTTTCAGAAAGGCGCCGCCGAAGCCCTCGCCTATTCCCATCACCTCTCCGGTCGAGCGCATTTCGGGTCCCAGTATCGGGTCCACGCCGGGGAACTTCACGAATGGAAAGACCGGGGTCTTGACGTAGAAGCGATCCACTTTCAGTTCGGGCGGCAGGTCGAATTCAGAAAGCTTGCGGCCGGCCATCAGCCGCGCGGCGATCTTGGCAAGCGGCACTCCCGTAGCCTTAGATACGAACGGAACTGTTCTGGAAGCCCGCGGGTTCACCTCGAGAACATAAACTCTCTCGTCCGAAATCGCGAACTGAATATTCATCAGCCCGATTACATTGAGCGCCATCGCCAACTCGCGCGTGTAGCGCCGCATTGAGTCTAGGTGCTCCTCCTTGATCCCCCACGGCGGCAGCACACACGATGAATCACCCGAGTGGATGCCGGCCTCTTCGATGTGCTGTTGAATCCCGGCGATCACTACGCGTTCGCCGTCGGCCAGCGCGTCGACGTCGATCTCGACCGCGTTTTCGAGGAATGAATCGATCAACACGGGATGCTCGGGCGACGCCTCGACGGCGTGAGTCATATAGTGATCGAGCGTGGCCTCATCATAGACGACCTGCATTGCCCGGCCGCCCAACACATAGCTCGGCCGCACCAGAACAGGGTAGCCGATCTCGGAAGCGGCGTCGCGCGCTTCTTCATTCGAGGTGGCCGTGCCGTTGGGCGGTTGAGGGATGCCGAGATCGATAAGCAGCTTGCCGAATCGCTTGCGATCCTCGGCCAGGTCTATCGACTCGGGCGACGTGCCCACAATCGGCACGCCCGCATGCAAAAGCCTCATCGCCAGGTTGAGCGGAGTCTGCCCGCCGAACTGCACGATTACTCCGTCCGGCTTTTCCCTCTCGACGATCTCCATCACATCTTCAAAGGTGATCGGTTCGAAGTAGAGCCGGTCGCTGGTATCGTAATCGGTCGAGACGGTCTCGGGATTGCAATTGACCATTATGGTCTCATAGCCCTCTTCCTTTAGAGCGAACGCGGCGTGGCAGCAGCAGTAGTCGAACTCTATGCCCTGTCCAATCCGGTTAGGGCCGGAGCCGAGAATAATTATCTTCTTGTTATCCGTCGTATAAGATTCGTCCTCGTCCTCGTAGGTTGAGTACAGATAAGGGGTGAAAGATTCGAATTCAGCGCCACAAGTGTCGACGCGCTTGAAGACCGGCGAGATGCCCATCTCTTTCCTCAGACGCCGCACGGCTCCTTCAGTCGTCTCCAGAATCTGAGCCAACCGCTGATCGGAGAAGCCCGCGCGTTTGGCTTGCCGCAACTGGTCGCGAGTCACCGTCTCGAAGCTTTCGCGCCCGAGCAGCTCTTCCTGTTCGACGATCTCGCGAAGGTTGTCCAAGAACCACGGGTCTATGTGAGTCAGTTCGTGCAGTTCCCTTGTTGAATAGCCGCTTGCCAAAGCGTGCATGACAAAGTAGACGCGCTCGGCCGATGGAACAACCAGCCTGCGTCTGAGTTCGATTTCGTCGAGGTCGTGCGGCACCCGATACGGACTCCGAGTCTCGAGCGAGCGGAGGCCTTTCTGAAAAGCCTCCTTGAATGTGCGGCCGATCGACATCGCTTCGCCGACCGATTTCATCTGCGTGCCCAGCGTCGGGTCGGAAGCGGGGAATTTCTCGAACGCCCATTTCGGGATCTTGACGACGCAGTAATCTATTGTCGGCTCGAAGCTGGCGGGGGTCTTGCGGGTAATATCGTTGGGGATCTCATCGAGCGTGTAGCCCACGGCGAGCTTTGCGGCTATCTTGGCGATGGGGAATCCGGTAGCCTTCGAGGCGAGCGCGGATGACCGCGACACTCGCGGGTTCATCTCGATGATCATCAGCTCGCCGTCGTCGGGGCTGATGGCGAACTGGATATTAGAGCCTCCAGTCTCGACCCCCACTTTTCTGATGACTTGAATCGCCCGGTCGCGCATGATCTGGTATTCGCGATCGGTGAGGGTCTGGGCAGGCGCAACAGTTATCGAGTCGCCGGTATGAATGCCCATCGGGTCGAAGTTCTCAATCGAGCAGATGATGACGACATTGTCGGCCAGGTCGCGCATCACTTCGAGCTCGTACTCCTTCCAGCCGATGATGGATTGTTCGACCATCGTTTCGTGAATAGGCGAAGAGGAGAGCGCGCGCTGAATGATCTCTTCATACTCTTCGGCGTTGTAGGCGATGCCGCCGCCCGTTCCGCCGAGGGTGAACGAGGGTCTTATGATTGCGGGATAGCTCACTAGCTTTATCAGGTCGCGTGCCTCTTCGAGCGATTTGGCAAATCCGGAGCGCGGCATTCGGATTCCGATCTCCTCCATCGCGCGTTTGAAGAGCATGCGATCTTCGGCCACCTTTATGGCTTCGAGCTTCGCGCCTATTAACTCGACTCCGAAGCGTTCGAGCGACCCATCTTCGGCGAGCGCGACCGCCAGGTTCAGAGCGGTCTGCCCTCCTACCGTTGGAAGCAGGGCGTCAGGCCGCTCGCGTTCGATGATGGCCCGGACTGTGTCGACGGTGAGCGGTTCGATATAGGTCCGCTCGGCGAGCTCGGGGTCGGTCATTATCGTCGCCGGGTTCGAGTTGACCAGGACTATTTCGAAGCCCTCGCTGCGAAGCGCCTTGCAGGCCTGCGTGCCGGAATAGTCGAACTCGCAGGCCTGACCAATCACGATCGGCCCCGAGCCTATGATGAGTATCTTGTGAATGTCGGTTCGTCTTGGCATTTGATTATTGGGTCTGTTTGGGTGGTCGTGTTCGCTCTTCCAGAGTTCGCGTTGTGTGCTCGGTGATGCTGGCCGGTGACGTTATGGGGTCGGTTGCAGGTTGGTCTTTGGCAACGAGTCCCCGATCGCCCTCGGTGAGAGTTGTCACCCGTTGGGCAGGCCGAGGCAGCGTCAACTGCGAGGCGACGATACTCAGGGCCTTCAGCTCACTGGACGACCGTATCCAGTCTGCGGCGCCCGCGATCGCGGCTATGGCGCCGTAGATCAGGCAACCCAACCCGAGTAGTCCAAAGATGGACCAGTGATCCGGCATGCCGGCCGCCATCAGTAAAGCCAGGATTGTGAACCCGAAGGTCAACGAGGCGCCGCCAACGATGGTGGCCCGCCGGCCAGTGTAGTAGTCCTTTAGCAGCTTGACCATCCGTTCATCCGGCTGAGCCTGAGACACAGCCTTTCCGCTCAGCGCTTCCGACACTACAGCCAGGTTCGCGCCGCACCGAGTGCAGAACTTTACATCAGCCTGATTCTGCGAGCCACAAGTAGGACAGTACATCTAGTTCTCAGGTGATCTTTTTGTTTTCATCACCGGCCCCGAAGTTGCTCCGAAGTTGATATCACTTAACCTGACCTTGTCGAGCAGCGCCGGCATTGGTGTCTCAAGCGGGCGCTCGCCTTCCGCATCCGGAACCATTGAGGCCGCCTGTCTGGGTCGCCCGCCGGCTTGATCCGACCCCTCCGCGGTCCTTGTCCCGCCGGGGTGTTGCGAGATGGCGTAAGCAAGCGCTTTGATCTGGCGGTGCGAGGAGAGCCACTTGCCGCCGCCCTCGGCAAACGCGATCACGCCCCACAAAAATATCCAACAGGTCCACAGGAACGCAAGGAATGGCGGCAAGCCTTTCGACATCAGCGCCAGCACTATCAAACAGGCGCCGAGCAGCACCAGGACCCCGACAATCGTGTTGCGACGACCCGAGTAGTACTTCTCGAGCAGGGCATGGGTCCGGCCCTCGACCGCGGCCTTGTCTGCGAGCCCGCCGGCCGGTAAGGCGCCACGGTCCCCGCCGCGGTGAGTGCAGACCTCGCTTTCGACGTGGTTGTTCGAGCCACAATTCGGGCAGTGCATCTAAATTCCCAGCTTGCTGCTCCGTCGTCGAGCAATTCGTCGAGCTAAGCAGTGATATTACAGGTTGGGTGCGGGGTGTTCAATTGCACTTACGATTTGGTGGGAAGCAGGCATTGCGACATTGAGTTCGATCGTACCCATGGCCAACATGTTCGGGCGGGTCGGGATGTTTGAAAGAGATTGGGATGAGGACGTGTACGGGCGGGCCGCCGAGCCCCCCCCAGAACAGTGGAAGGTTCTTGAATCAAGGGCGGGCACGGAGGCCCGCCCGTACAGGGTATTCTCGAATTGGTCCCAGTCTTAGTTGCGCCCGCAGCACTGCTCGGACGCCGAAAGCGGGCCGCTGAAGCCAAATCGCCGCGGTTACTCGTAGCTCAGCGCCTTTACAGGGTCCTGATTCGCAGCCCGCAACGCCGGATAGAGAGCCCCCAGCCCTCCCGAGATCATACCCAGCGCGAGGGCATAGAATAGCCAGACCGCTTCGAGATCGACGTTGATTCCGGTGGACCGCTGGACTATGTACTTGCCGGCGAGCGATAGGACGAAGCCCGAAATCACACCCAGCAGACTCAAGAGCAGCGCTTCCTTTTCGATCTCGCCTGCTATCCACCCCTTCGATGCGCCCAGGCTTTTCAGCACCCCTATCTGCCGGGTCCGCTCGGTCACCGTCGTGTACATGGCCAGCAGTATCACAAGCGAGCTGACCAGTATCGAAAGCCCGATGACCAGCGTCAAAAAGGTTTGAAATGCAGGAATCCCGCGAGCGTACAGAGCATTCAGATCGCGGGTAAGCACTACGGTGTGATCCTCGAAGCGTGCCTTGATTCGCTGTGCGACCACTTCCTGCATTACCGGATCGACAACACTGACGAATATGATCGTGGCCTGGTGGGGCAGGTTCAGAGACTCCTGCATAGTCGCGAGCGTAATCTTGAGCCGGCCCAGCGACTCCGGCTCGTAAATGCCGACTACCTTGAATGGCCTATCAAGAACGTCGATTGAGTCCCCGACTTTGAGGTTGCGGGTTCTCTGCAAGATTCGGTCGACCATCGCTTCGTCGCCGCTCACGATCGGGCGGCCCTCGACTACTCGAATATCCGAAACTCGCGTGAACGACTCGTATTCAATGCCGTCAATCAACCGCCCGCGAACCGTTTGGCCCACAGGGACGGCATCCCGGACCCCTTCGATCTGCTTGATCTCTTCGACTCTGCTGACCGGCAATGAAAGTATCGGCGACAGACTCAGGACAGGGGTGCTGCCCGGCCCGCTAACATAGATCTCGGCCGTGACTGCGGAATTCCTGCGGCCCTGCTCATGCAGAAAGCCGTGGACCAGCCCCACGGTGAGAACCACGAGGACAACGCCCAGTGCAACGCCGGCAATGGTGGTGAGAGTGCGAGTCTTGCGATAGAGAATGTTGGCTAAGACCAGATTGTCCATAGGGGAAGTCGTTTCGTTTCTCGTTTCTCGTTTATCGTTCTCTATATTCCTAGTCTAAACCAGAAACCTGAAACGAAAAACCAGAAACGAGAAACGTTGAACGAGAAACGACAAACGCGAAACGCGAAACGAACCTCTACCACTTCGGATCTTTTCCGCGATGTTGCCAGCAATAGCCGCCGCCTCGAACCCTGCGCTGGCACGGCTTGCCAGAGCGAGTTGAGGCTCCGCATATCGACTCGACCGGTCCTCCGGCCCCTCTCTGCACTTCGGCTCTCGCTGGCGGGCGTTCCTGGTTGCCCTTCTCCGCCGAAGAGACAAGAGGAAGCGAACGAGGCTCGGTAGGAGTGCCGATGAAGTAGAAAGGCTCAGGCCTCCGAGTGTAGCGACCAACGACGAAGCCCGCGCCCAGCGAGAGGACAAGCAGTCCGGACAGCAGCAAGCGGCCGCGTCTAAAGCCGGGATCGCAGTGATAACAGCGCGCTCGCGAAGGCCACAAACCAGCACGCTTCGTCTTCAACCGTTCACCACACTCGGAACAGAAGCTCGGCATCGGTTTACGTTTCTCGTTTGTCGTTTCTCGTTTGTCGTTTACGTTTTCTACATCCCTAATCTAAACCGGAACCAGAAACGTGAAACGAGAAACGACTGTGGGGCGTTAGGTGCGAGCATAAGGGCACGGGCCCGAAAAATCAACGCCAGGCAGGCCCGGTGTGACTCGGGATTTCGCGGTCAAGCACAAGCCTCGGTCGAACAAAAGCCCTCGGCGAGAGCCGGAGGAGGCGCGGTTTCGCAGGGCTATTACCTGCCTCCTGGCTACTCTACAACCTGGTTTGCCCATCCTAAGCGCCGGTGCTAGTATATTCGGCGCTTGAGCATCGCGAACTCCGCTTGTTTTGATCGAAACGCGGGACGTTCTTCTTAAAACGTGAGCAGTCATTTGAATGAGTCGGGTAAGGACTAATAAGCGATGATGCAAGACCAGCAGCGCCGAATTCTCCATGTCTTCAATAACATCCTCAGCGAGAAGTCGAATCAATCAGATCTGCCGCCGGAGGTCCCGTCCCGGCGATGGATGTACTGGCAGATGGCCAGAGCCGTGACCAAGAAGGTTGTGCGAGGCCCTTTTTCTCTTCACACCTGGGGAGCGCTTCGCCGGCACATCCTGTCGAATGTGCTGCCCGACAACCTTCTCTACCGTTATAAAGCCTACCAACGAGGCGAATGCAACCGTTGCGGACTCTGCTGCAAGATTCAGTTTCAGTGTCCTTTCTTTGTCGACGAAGGTCCATACGACACCCATTGCGCGATCTATACGACACCGCATGCGCCTAATGCTTGTCTGAAGTTTCCGGTTGACCCGATGGATCTGAGGCTCCTGCAACGCGAGGTGGGAAATGCGTGTACTTTCTATTATGAAGGCGCGCCGCAGAAGCTGAGTGTCCTGGAGTTCATTAAGCTATACACCGAAGGCGTCCGGCAACAACTTGCCAAGCGGAAGCTGAAAGAAGCAGCGGACAGTGGAGACTAAACCCTGGTTTTCGCGAGATGCCCGAGTGTTTGATCCTCGGATCAGGTCGGCGACACCCCAGCAGAGGCCTCGATCTGATTCGATACGGCAGTTCTAATCCAATACTCGCCAATTCGGCAGCCCAGGCTCTACTACCTCACTGAACTCCTGCTGAATCGGTAACGTATCTCTATTTCTAATGGGCATGGCCCTTGCTTAAGAACTGGCTTTGTTCGCCGATTCAGACGGAGGTGTATGTTATGAAGATTCGCTTAGTAGCTCTCATTTTCTTATCCTCGCTCGTCGCAGTGGCCTGCTCTCACATCCACGAACAGCGGGCGACCTCCGGCAATAAGCCGCAGGCCGTTCAGAAGAGCGATGGATCGAGGGTAGAGACCATAACCGCGGCCGACGGAACAAGGACGGAGGTCAGAACTTTCCCGAGTGGCGACGTGAGCAGGGTCACAAGAACGACTCGACCCGGTGGCAGGCCCAAAGTGGTTGTTGAGCTTCGGAACGGAAAGAGGACTGAATTCGAGGATCAAAGTGATATTGACAGGGCAATGGAGGCGACCGGAGATGCGATCGCGGCTGCTGCTCGGAAGACATGGGAAGCCTCGAAGGAGATCGGCGCAGAGATAGGTGACAAGGCAAAGGATCTCGCCGACAAAACAGTTGACACCACCAGGGATGTCGGCAGTAAGATCGGCAAGGAAGCGAAAAAGGCCGCAAAGAAGGCCAAGGACAAAATCGACTGAATAGGTTGGGCGACTGTCCCAACTACCGGGGCGAAAGAACAGCCGTTCGGCGCCAGGCTCATTCCGGGAGTGCATCTACCAGTGCATCCACCTCTTCCCTGGTGTTGTAAAAATGAGGCGAGATCCTCAATCGCTTCACGCGCGGCGCGGTGACGATCTTTTTCTCCATAAGCAATCGGTAGAGGCTGCCCGGCGAATGCTTCTCGTGCGTGCAGGTCACGATGGCTGAGGTCTCGCCCGGGCGGCGGGACCCGAACACTTCGTAGCCTCTTGAGGCCAGTCGCTCAGCCAGATAATCCCCCAGGCCCGACAGGTACGCTTCGATTTTTTCCGGCCCGACTTCCAGGAGCAGATCGATCGCCGCCGCAATCCCATACACCCCCGCCGTGTTCAGTGAACCGCACTCGAACCTCAATGCACCCTCACGATAGTCGAGGTCGTAGTTCAGATGATGCTCGTGGCCTTTCACCGACATCCAGCCAACTACTGTCGGCTTGATGCGATCAATCGCCCGGTCCGACACGTAAAGCAACGCGATGCCTTCCGGTCCAACCAGGTACTTGTGCGCATCGGCCGCGAAGGCATCGACATAGTCGCGTTCGACGTCGAGCTTCAATCCGCCCAACCCTTGAATAGCGTCAACGAAGAAGATGATGCCGCGCGCGCGGCAGACCTTGCCGATGCGCTGAAGGTCCGATCGAAAGCCGCTCGAGAACTGGACCCAGCTGATCGCGACAACACGGGTGCGATCATCAATCAGAGAGAGCAGCTCGTCCGGGTCGATGCGGCCCTCGCGCTCTTCGGCCATGCGGAGCGTGACGCCCCGCGCTTGCTCGAGCCGCATCCAGGGGTAGATGTTCGATGGGAACTCGACGCCGTTTGTCACAACCGTGTCGCCTTCGCGCCAGTCGATGCCGTTGGCTATTGCCGAGATGCCATCCGACGTGTTTCGCATGAAGGCGATCTCGTGAAGACGAGCGTTGACCAGTTGAGCGGCCGAACTACGGGCGTGGTCGTACATTCGGCACCAATCGTCCCAGTGAACTGCTCCGTTCTCGGTCACGTCATTGACCAGCCAGGCCATGGCGTCGCGCACTCGTGTTGAAAGAGGCGACACCGCCGCGTGGTTCATGTAGATGAAGTTCCTGGTTACCGGAAACAGAGAGCGAACCGACTCGTTCATGATTTACCTTATCTGCAATCCTGTTGGGGTTGGGTCCAGGTCCGCCGGCAGGATGCGCAAAAACGGTTTACGCCACGAAGGCTCGAAGACACAAAGCCGCACCGAGTCAATGGGCGCTTTTACATTCTTCGTGCCCTTCGCGTTCTGGTGTCTTGGTGGCAGGAGGCGGCGTTTCCGCACCTGCTGGGAATCACCGCAGCCCTTCTTACCAACGCCGGTGCTACGTCTCCAATGTGAACGCTGTTCGTACCTCGCCAACCACAAGACCGCGGCGATTATCGATCTTCGGCCGATGATAGGAAACGAGCTCTCCGATCTCAGCCTCGTCGAGTACGCTTAACTGCGCGAGCGTTTCAATCACCGCCGGACCCATCCCTCGGTACGAGCCGTCTTCGACCTTGATTGCGATCCCGAGCCCGCGAGGGTAGCGCTCGCACGGAAGCACGCCGACTGAATAGACGGCTTCGGCGCCGACCTTGCACACAAGTTTGCCGTGTGAAGCGCGGAGCAGGTCGGTGTCGAATCGCCCGTGTGTTCCGCCGACCATCTCCGGGTGTGCGATCATAGCGGCGACCAGCCGTTTCGAGGCTTCGGCTGTCGCGGGATCGATTCCCTCAGCGCCCGCCGGGTTAGCCAGTCGGGCGAACGCTATCGCAATAGATCTGAGCGGCACGCCGAAGGTCGGGGCGCTGCAACCGTCGATCGCGGTCGGGAGATTGTCGTCCAGGCCGGCCAGCCTGGCGAAGACACCAACGATCGCACGCTGTATCGGATGGGCCGGGGCAACGTAGTCCTCAAGTGACAGACCGCGATGAACGGCCGTGGCGAGCATGCCGGTGTGCTTGCCCGAGCAGTTGTTGTGAAGCTGGCTCGGCGCGCGGCCTTCGCGATCGAGTTGGCGAGCAACCGGTTCACTGTAGGGCGGTTGAGGACCACACATCAACGCGCTCTCACTCAGACCTATGCGATCAAGCATACGCGCGACTGTTTCCGTGTGAATAGG
>JBGPFL010000067.1:0-11286 GCA_041483295.1 Blastocatellia bacterium
AATCCGGGGAAGACATTGTTGACAAGCTTCTTCTCAGCCGCCTTTGCATTATCGACGGTGAGTTTCGTCTCTTTCTTAATATCCATCATCAGGAGGGAAGGCTTCGGACCTTGAAGCGGAGCAAACACCCAGTCACCTATGTCATGGTAGCGCCCGGTTCCCAGCCCCAGTGTGCCGGAGAGCAGGTTGTTGTTGATGATGTTGCCCGCGTTGTCGCGAAGCGTGTGACAGACATCGCAGTCCTTAGTCTCCTTCAGCCGAACCGAGTGCGGCATGTAGGGATTTGTCGTTGAGCCGGATCGAGGGCGGTCTCCGGTAGCGAGGTCGTGTGTCGTCGCAGTGAAGCTCGTATTCTCAACGAGCGTGTCTCCGTTCGGCCCGCCGACGCTGAGATTCATCTCCATAATCGAGCGAAAAGGAGAGAGCTTGTTGAACTCAGTGTTTCCATTGACGCCCAGAAAAAAAGACGAACGCACGATGCCGAAGAAGAAGAAGTTGGGAAACGGAACGAGCTTCTGCCCCATCCATATCTCCATCATCTGTTCATCGTTTCGCCTTGGCGTGCCGTCGATCGTCTTTTTCTCCCCTGCAACAACCTTGGGGAAGTAGTCCTGAGAATAGTGGCATGCAAAACACTGAGGAGTCTCAGCGTTGTGACAGGAGTAGCATTCAAGCTTGCCCGGCTCGCGACTCTTGTTGATGTGGGCGAACTGTTTGGGACTGGAAATGGATCTCACGCCCATCGCTTCGAAGGCCTCTTTGTTGAAATGAGAGCCGCCCGTGGTTATTGACTCTTTCACTTGAGGAATGCGCCAGGACAATCCGTCTCTCACACGAGAGCGTTGAATCCTCGATCCATCGGAGAGAACCTCGAAGAAAGGCTGACCGTCTTCGTTGAAAGATTCGGTGAGGTTATTTCCGCCGTTCGGACCTGACGTCTTCAGCGTCGCGAGCTTCTTGGCTGTTCCGTGACAATCCTGGCACTCAATCTCTATCGTGTCCCAGTTGCGCGTGTAGATGTTGCCGTCGCCGTGAAGGTCCTGATAGAAGTGGCAATCAATGCACTCCATCCCCTTCTCGAGATGAATATCCTGCAAGCGGACAGCTCCGGTCGCCCCGCCATACACAACTCTCATCTGGCGGCCGTCCTGTGCGTCAGACCGCTCGAGCCGGTCGGGTATGTCCAGCCGTTGATTGCCGTTCTTGTCTTCGCCGGGATCGAGCACCCCGTTGTTGTTGAGATCTTCGGACACGGATTCGCCGCCGCCCAGGCCGTTGCTGTCTTTCTTAACGTTGCCGTCCTTGTCCACCGTCGCAAAGTTATCGAAGATGTTTACCCTGGTGCCCTTGTTGTTGGTGAACTGAAGCGGGATATTTTTCTTGTTCGCGTCAGCCGTGCTAGAGAATCGGAATTGGAAGTTGTTGTTTTCGACCTCGAACGTTCCCTTGAATGCCACGTCAACACGGGTTGTGAACACGTGGCAGATGCCGCACTGGCCGGTCGGAATCTTTGTCGTCAACTGGTGAATCGCCGGGTAGCCGCGCTCGCCTTTGTCTTCCTCCATCCCGTGAAGCGTGCCTGTGGAGGGGTTGTGTCCGTTCTCCTTGATGGTCTTATCGAAAGGCTCTTCGTTGAGGCCGTCGGGCCTGTAGAGCATGTGACACGAAGCGCAGCCGCTGTTCCGATTGCGATTGAAGGGATTCGGCGGAACGAATTCCAGATTCCCTGCAGCAATGTCGGTGCGGCGGGACTCGGCCAACCCCTGAAGGTTGTTATTGTCGAACGGGGTCGCGAAGTTTTGATTCACGTCAGGAAACAACCCCGGATCAAAGGCGCGCACGCCGTTGAAGCCGGCGTCGATCGGGTGATGCCCCTCGATACCGGTGAAGCCGAACACGTTCAAGACCGTCTTGATCAAACTCGAAGCTGGATCATCAGGATTGAACAGCGAATCGCGTCGCGGCCAGGACAGAATCATCTTCTGCGCTCTGGGCAGAGCTTGAGAGATGATCGGCTTCCCGCCTATGCCGCGCAGCCTGTTCGTCGGTGCGAACGGCGGCAAGGTGCTGCTGCCGTGAACCGCAGTGACCTGGCGGCCATCCTTGTCCACGAGCGGGGCTCCCGTCGCTTCAAAGTCATCGTCGAATGGATCGCTGTTGTTCCGGGCGATGCGGCGAAGCTTGTCGCCGTCGAAGCTGTTGGTCGCAGGACTGTAGGCCGCGTCAATATCATCGTAGTTGAAGGTGATGGTGACTTCGCCATCTCTTGGATCGGCTCTTCCCGTCGGATTGGTTCCGAGAGGATTCGCGTTGGTAGCGCCGAAGGGTGAATGGTTGGCATACGTGGCGGTCGCGAACTGGCCCTGATTGGTGGCCATGATGCTCTTGCGCACCGTCTCAACGATGGTGCCGTGACAAGAGACGCCCGATGAGCTCGCCGGAGACTCACTTCCGCAGCTCACTTGAGCCACCCGGTAATCGCTCGGGTTTATGAAGCGCACGTAATTGAGGTCGCGGTTGTACTCCTGGTCAACGTGAGTGCCTACCAGATTGTTGTTGTCCAGCGAATCAAGATTATTGTTGAACGCGTCGAACTCGGTTGTGCCTTTGCCCGGGGCGCCTGCAAACTTATCGTCTATTCCATTTTTCCAGAAGAAGCGCGAGTCTTTCGGACGAACGTGAGCCTGGCTCATCAGGGCCTTGTCGCGGATGTTTGGATTCTCTCCGGTCTCGACTTTGTCGCTGCCGCCGTGGCAATCGATACACTTGAGCGCCGCCTTGGTATGAGCGGGCGTTATGCCCACGTGGCAGTTGATGCAAGTTCCGCCCAGGAGCGCTGATTCAACGATAGAGGACTGGTCCGATTTCTGGTCTTGCGGGTGACCGCCCGGCGAACCATGAAAGTCGACTGGGTTCGCGCTCGCAGGACCCCCAGGTTGCTGAGTTGGTTGGTTACTCGCGTGACGGGCTGCTCGGCCTGCGCCGCTGGGGAGCAATACGACGGAAAAGAGACCGCCTGCAAGAATCAAAACGCTCAACTTCACGCGCGTACGCCAGTCCATTTCTCCTCCTGGAAACAAAACCGCCCGCCGTCAGGGTTGGGGGCCGTGGGAAAATACTCTCTTAGGATATGAAGTCAACCTCGAAGATCATGGAGCGAAATTAGTGGGCGCTTCGTCTCACTTCTTGTGGCACCCGGTGCACGTAGTGGGACCGGTCTTCATCTGCGTGTGACATGCGGCACAAGCCCGTTCGCTCTTGGTCCCGTGCGAGACAGTGTAGAAGGATATTTGAGTAGTTGCGCTAGCCTTCTTGTTGTGCAGATGGCAAACATCACACTTGGAGTTTTCGCCGGTGTGATGGCACTTAGCGCAGTCCATGTTCATGTGCGTATCGTGAGGAAACAGCACCTTGCCGAAACTCGCGAGATAGCTCACCTTGCCCGGAGGCGCCGCTTCCGGCTTGGTCGGGCCCGGGCCAGTAGCAGGCGGTTGCGTATTGCCCGGTGGGGGCTTGCCCGGGCCAGGAGGAGGTTGCGCGGGCGGACCGGGGTTGGCGTTCGCTAAGATAGTAGTCGCCGGCTTGGCTTTACCCTGATGACACTGCATGCAGTCCACCGAGTGCTTGTACTTCTCGTTGATCTCGCGCGTCATCAGTATGTCGCGCACGGTTGATTTGTGCGCGGGCTTGTCGGCTTTCGCCAGATCACCCTCAACGTGGCAGTACGCGCAACTGACCCCAAGTGCGATGCTGTAGTCGTTCATCAAGCCTGCTATCTTGCTTGTAGGGACCCCTTTGAGAGCTTGAATGTTTTTGAAAAACTTCTCGGCCGGAGGGTCTTGAGACGTCGCGCCCGTCCAGGCGAACTGACCCGCGGCCACGAAACAGAATAGAGCGAACAAGGTTAGCTTAAAGCGTCTGACCATTCCGACCTCCCGAACCTATCGGCAAGTTCGCCGGTCCGCATCCAAACCACTCTCGATTTAGCGCCCGTCAACTATAGCGTCCGAACCTAGTGAACGCAATTTGGAATTCGGCAACACACAGCGGACGTGGTTCCCTCTCCAGAAAACTCAAAGCAGGGAAGCTAGTGCACTGTAACGGCAAATTCGATTGCGGTTTCTCATTAACACCCAACTTCAGTTGGGTGTTGGGGCTCCGGCGTGGATCGGAACCGTTTCAACGGTTTATCGCACCTCGCGGATGTAGCGAAACTGTTGAAACAGTTCGGGAGTCCGCGCTCCCCAAAGTCACCCCTCTGAAGAGGGGTGTTAATGAGACGACCCCGCATCGGAGCTAAATCGAAGAAGACTCTGACGACTCCGGTGCACTACCGATTTCAATGCTACGAGCAACCAATGATTGTTTTGTCTCAAGCCTTACATCATGTTTCTTCCGTGGCAGCGAATGCAGGCGTGGTTGACAAGCTCTCCGCCGAAGGCCCGTCTGCCGTTGTGACAGCTGCCGCACCCTTGAAAGGCGCCTCCACGATGCTCCTGGAGCTGCGGCACCGATACTTGAACAGCTTTGTTCTGGCCGAGCACATTATGACACTCGGTGCACTTTATTCCCTCGCGCTGCGCGTGGACCTGATGGGTGAATCTGTAATTGTAGGCCCTGCTCATCGCAGAGGGCAGCTTCTTATCTCCAGTGAGCGTATGGCACTCGCCGCAACTTGCCCCGCCCACCTTCTCGCCGGCTTTAACCTGATCGGGCGCCTTGTGGCAAATATAGCATTCGTGGTGCGCGGGGAACGTGGTCCTCGCTCCCGCGACCGAGTGGCAGCGCGAGCAGTCGGCTCGCTTCTCTCCGCTCACGTAAGTGGCGTGCGTCTTGTGCGAGAACTCAGTTCCGAAGGTCTGCCTCTCAGGGAATGCCACGACCTTTGGCTGCACCGCTTTGATCCCCTCGTGACAATTGGAGCAGATACTGAACTGCGTGGAAGTGAATTCCTTTATGTGGCAGGCTATGCAGGCTCGATGACCGGGCAGTATCGGCTTAATCGCATCGGCCCTTCGAACATGACACCCATCGCACTTGATTTGACTGTGCTTCGCCGATGTGTGATTGAATTTGCCGCCGTTCGACTGCCCGGCTGCGGGAGCTCCGGCTGAGGCGCCCGTGGAAGGCGGTCGCAGCCCCATCGCGGCGCCCAGCGCAAGCACGAAAGCAACGGCAATCAGCTTCTTCATCCGACTTTCGGGAATCATGTGATCCACGTCTGCAAAAGGTCTCACTTGTCCGCCACTCCTCAGCCACGCAAGCGCCGCACTCCTCTACAGGGTGCAATTGAAATTTGGAAGGGCGGGCCAGGAATCTACGAACGATTCGTGATCATTCGGGTGATTCGTGTAATTCGTGGCCGCTCCTTCAGCCGATCTTGATGCCTATGCCCTCAAGAAACTTCGTGGGCCTGTCGCCTCCGATTAGCGCAAAAATGTAGTCGTTGGCGAGCCGCGCCGTTTCTGCTTTCGTGCGCGTGTCCATCAGCACGACTTCCTTTTCGGTGATCTCTTTGATCTCGGTGCGGAAGAAGATCTTTATTTTTCCAGCGTCGATGCAGTCGTACACGTCCATTTTGTTGCCAAGTTTCAAGTCTCCCTTGAAGTCGCTTCTCACAACCAGAGCAACTTCATTGTTGCGAGTGAACGTGATCTTATCGCCGTCGCGCTTGAAACCCGTCAGAGCAACGGCGGATTCGATTGACGAGTTGCCGGCTCCAACGATCAGACACTTCTGGTCGACGTAGTCGTCGGGATCGGAGAGTTTGTATTTGACCTTCGAGTCGTCGAAAGGCCCGGGCGTCCTGACCGGAAGCTTCTGCCCGCAGCGTATACAGAAGACCGGTTTGCCCATTCGCGCCTGGCCGCATTTTGGACAATGCCTCGCGACGATGGGTCCGGGTTGGACTCGCATGGTGAGTTCTTCACCAGGCACTCTCAGTTTCATTGGAGTGCCCCGATTGCCGATCGCCAGGATCACAGCGCTGGCGGTATAGGTCGCCTTCTCTTTCAACCGGCCTTGTTCCGATGTGATCCTGAAGATGCCTTCCTCCTTCTTAATGTCCTTGCAGCTCTCATCCTCGCTTACCTGGACTCCATGTTGCAGAATCGCCTTCATCCACGAGCTGAGGATGGCTTCCCTTTGATTGCCGGCGCCCTCGAGGGGCAGGCCGCCCTTCGCCTCAACTGTGTCGGGCTTGAAGAAGATGTACTTGCCGGCCGGATAGTTTTGAATAGTGCTGACGATCTTGTCCTGCTCGAGGGCTACGTACTTCAAGCCTCTCTGTTTGGCGATGGCCGTCGCCGACAGTCCCGCCGGACCGACGCCGATTATTGCCACGTCGTATTCCGCCTTTGTCTGACCCTGATTGCGAAGGTCTTCGATCACGTAATCGATAACCTGAGCCCCTTCGTTTATCGCGTTCTTGATCAGCGGCACACCGGAGACGTCGCCGACCATGTAGACGCCGGGCACGTTAGTCATCAAGCGCTGGTTCCTGCTGGGCACCTTGCGCGGCGGGATCTTCTTCACGCTGTTGATCACGATACAGGCCTTCGGACTCGTGGGGCACTCAACAGTACATGCGGTGTCTTCCATGCACTGGTCCATTGCGATGGGGGCCGCTACTCCATTGACTATCGCGAGCACGTCGTGCGGGCAAGCTTCCACGCATGCGTGGCAGCCGATGCACAGGACCGGATCGATGACGGGGTGCGGATAGGCCGGCCCTTCGGCTTTGAGTTTTGCAAGGTCGAGAGAACTGCTGCCGCCTCTATCGGCCTCGGTTCCGGCGGCCGCCTCCGACCTGCCGACACTCATGAATTTCTTTCGACGGATGGTGTTAGCAGCCAGAAAGGCGACGGCGAGCACCGGCACGACTGCAAGCATGCCAGCCCAGCCATACCAGGACAATCCGCCGACGTTCAGGTCGAACTTCAAGCTCCACCTCGCCCCGGTGTCGTCGTGACGAATGACCTGGGCGCCGCCTCTGGCCATCCTCTGAATGCTCGCGGTCCCCTGTGCGCCAGACAGGTCTCCATCCCCGGATGAAACTCGCAGGGCAGCGATGAGATCTTTCTCACCGCCGTGTTGTACGTGGCACGAGGTGCAGTTCGGTCCTACGATCTTTCCGCCGGCGTCGAACGAGACGCTGTGACAGGCTGCACAAGTAGCGCGCGGAGATTCATGGAGTCCTTCTTCAGTATGGAGGCCGGCCGAGTGACAATCAGTGCAGTTGGTACGGCCCTCTTCCTTGCCCGAGACGTGAAGGATGTGGAACTGCTCGAGGGGAGTGTACTTCGATGCGGTGTCCGCAAGCTTCTTCTTCCTCCACGCCGCTTCGGAAAGACCCAGCCACTGCCACTTATTGTTGATCACCGGGTAGCCGACCGAGCCGCCATGGGGAGAGCCAAGGGACCGCCCTTTGAATTTGTACGTGTCGTTATGACAGCTGGCGCACATCGCCGAACCAACGAGGCCGGGGCGAAAACTCGCGCCCATATGCTCGCCGTGACAGCTCACGCATGAGAGATCGGCCTCGGTGTGGACCTTGGAAATAGAAGGCTCGAACGTCTGGGTCTGGTGGCAGCTTGCACACTTGGATTGAATACTGGCGGTCGCGCTATGGCACTCGGAGCAGGAGGCGCCGTTGGCACGCAAGGCGATCCCGTGCTCGCCCGGCAGGCTGGCGGTGTGCGCTGCCGAAATTCCGCCCGGCGAGTAGGCCCTGTTGTAGGCGACCAAGGCAGTGGTCGAGATCACAGCGACGATCACGGCTCCCCATGCAAAATAGGACTTGCGCCAGAGTTTTCGCAGGTCCCGCGTGGGCCGCCAATTGAATTGCGCCTTGCCGAGTCGCCGATCAGCTTTCGCTTCAAGCGGCGACTTCTCAGCGATCTTGCCGGCCTCTCTCTTTCGCTTCTCCCAGAAAACGTTGAGGGCCTGAGCGGCTTGCGGCGCCAGCACTCCGGTCAGCAGACCCGTGCCCTTCAACTGCTGGGTCCCAGAAGTGACAGGCTTGGCCGGGACTCGCTGAAGGAGTTGCGTGGCCTGGCCTTGCATAGCGGGCGGGAGCTCGGCGGCCGGCTGAGCGCCGGCGCGCGCGTCCAGCAACTGAGCCTCGGGCTCCATCTCGACCGTAATCGCCAGAGCGTCTTCGATGTAATTCAGCCTTAGAACGTAACGGCCGATCTGCACAACGTCGCCGTCGGCCAGCGGGGTCTTGTCCACCAGCTCGCCATTCAGCACCGTTCTGTTCGACGAAGAGAGGTTGAATATCCAGTACTCGCCGTTGATCTCCTTTATCCCAGCCTGGGTGCGAGAGACGGTCCGGTGATTGAGCGCCAGGTCGTTGCTTATCAGCCGCCCAATCGTCAGTCCTTCGCTCTCGAGGACAATGTCGTCAACCGCGAGATCCCTTCGCTTGATTATGAATCTGTTTCTAGCGGCCATTCGCAATTCCCCGCACCCCGGCTGAGGCGCCCCCCCCCTTTTTCAGGCGAAGTTCAGGCGAAATAGATGACCTGCACGATGTGAACAACCATCAGCGCCAGCATTAACGACGTGATTATCACGTGAGGCACCAACCACAGTTTCAAGCTCCGGTGCAGCAGGATGAGCGCATCGATTCGCCGCAGCGTGGCAGCGGCCTCGACCGCGCGTTCAAACTTCCGGCGATCCGATGGATTCCCAAGCGATTCGGCATCCTTTTGATACTGGCGGCTGGCTGACGCCAGCATCTCCCCAAGCGGCGCTCGCGAAAGGTACTGCTTCACCAGATAGCCGAAGGACAAGAAACGCGATACCGCTCGACTCACCAGCTTCTTGACGGGTTCCGACGACGAAGCGGCCGTATCGCGGAGTTCACTTTGCAGCTCACTGCGGCGCGCGATCAGATCATCGATCAACAAGGGCTCCCCTTCGATTTTGGTCATCAGGCGCGGGACCACAAGGTAGCAGAAGATCCCGAACAGGCCGGTCGCCACGACAAGATCGAAAGAGATCATTAGAGCGGTAGTCAAGGCGCCGCCCGAATCCGTTCCTCCGTGCAAAAGTATCATCACTCCGGCGATGACTCCGAGGTAGGCATGCGCGAGCATCCAGTAACGCAAGGCGCCCTTTCGCTTCGTGTAGACCTTGCGCCGCACCGGATAAGTCATCGTCGCGGCTATACCGACGAGACCCACCAGCCCGGTGATCCACCTCATGTTGAGGAAGCCCACCAGCCGTTGCCCCAGTCCATGCTCGCGAATGCCGATTATGGCCAGAGCCGCCAAAGCAACCATCAGGACCATGCCGGCCAGGTGAATTATCCGCCGGAGAGGATCAGATCGATGGATATTCCGGCCGATGGCGTGAGTCTGGTCCCTCATCAACAGCCCTTCGATTCGGCCGATCTCGGTGAAGTACTCTTGAGGATTGATGCGCGCAAGGGCGCCGGTCGGGCAACTCTCTTCACAAGCGTAAGCAGGCTTCTTGCTCCCGGGCGGGTTCATCGAAGTCTCGTTGCACAGGTTGCACTTCACCGCCATCAGATCGTCGGTAGCGTCGACCGCAGGGGGAAGGGGGTCGGGCGCCAGCCGCAGATAATCGCGGAGCTTCCAGGCCAGACCTTTCCCGCCGTCAGTTGCGCTCGGGCCCTTGCGCGGGACCATCGAGATAGCATTGTACGGGCATTGAGTCGCACAGTCGCCACAGCCGATGCAGGTCTTGGGATCTATGTCTATCTGTCCCCCGACGAAGCGGCCTATGGCTCCAGTGGGACACCCGGTCAAACACTCCGGATCCTGGCAGTGCATGCAGACGGCGGGTGAGAGCACGCTTTGAATCGCGCGCGGGCTGGGCCGCTCGAGTCTGGTCACGTGAATCCCGTGACGAGTGAGGCGCGACTGCCCGTGGATCTTGTGACAGGCGAGCGAGCAGTTGCCGCAGCGAATGCACAGATCCATGTCCATTATCAGCAGATTGGTGGCATCGACCAGGCCGGTCTCGATCAGTCTCCTTTGAGCCGCGGTCTCCTTCTCGCGCACGGCGACAACGGGACTGACCAGCGATCCCAAAGGGGGAGGTCCGAAACGCATAAGCTCACGATCGAGAGTCTCGCGAAGTTGTGCGTTGTGGCGAAGCCGCTTGATAGACAGCTCCAGGACCTCGGTGCGACCCATAAGCGTGACGGAGTAAGACCACGCGGCTTCCCTCAAGATCCCATCGACCCCAAACCAGAAACCGTGCCCGAGGAAGTCTTCGCCGTCGGGCAGCAGCGAACGGCGGAGCCACCCTTGCTTGATGAAGTAGATGTGATCGATCGGCGTGCTCTCGCGAAACAGGAGGTGGTTCTTTGTGAAGACCCTGAACTCAGCCGTCTCTTTGAGTGCCGCGGTCAACTCTGGAGTCAGCATTATTACCTGCTTGAGTTCTTCGATTATGTTGTCGCGGCCATGGGATCGATAGGAGGAATCCAGCGCCTGACTAAATGCCGGAAGCTTTCGCAGCAGACGAAGTGCCGGCCGCTGAACCTCCAAAACCTGCACCGCGCTGCCCTTCTGAGCCCGGACCGTCGCGCTGCGGGGCACGCCGGCTAGGATACTCATTTCGCCAAACTGACTCCCCGGCTTCAACTCGGCGACTTTCAGGTGCTGATTGTTTGGTGTCGCGATGAAGACGTCAGCTTCGCCGCGAACGACTGCGAAGAATGTATTGCCGCCCCACTCGCCCTCACTGACTATGGTCTCTCCCGGCTCGAAGGTCAGCAGGCGAACGTAAGGCCCGACTTTCTTGCCGCCGTAGTTGCGGCCATACACCGTGACTTCCAGATCCAGTTCGTGATCGAAGTGGCCGTCGTGCTTTGATAAGAGCTCGCTGGTTGAAGGGAGGTCGCGGATCGCGTCAATTACTTCGCGACGGCTCTTGTGTTCACGGGGCATGGGAGATCACCTTTGTAACCGGGAGAATGTCGCGGTTGTGGTTGTTCGAACAGGTCCCGGCCGTTCGAACAACTTCGGGGATCCCATCGAACAAGACCTCCGTCTGCACCAACAGGATCTCGGGTGGGTCCGAAGACAATACACCAGCCATAATAAATGAGTCAACGAGTGGAGAGTGCGAGCGTGGAGAGTGGGTGCAATAGAAACTCGGACTCAATGCGAGAATATGCTTTTGCCTCCTGGCTCGGCGAGCCCCTATCTCATTAACATCCCACTTCAGTGGGGTGTCCGTCTCGGGGGGGGGCCGACGGAACCGTTTTAACGGTTTGCCCCGTTGTGGTAGCCACCGGCTTTCGCGACG
>JBGPFL010000068.1:0-11260 GCA_041483295.1 Blastocatellia bacterium
ACACGATACCGCCGGCGCTGCAGGACAGGCTCGAGATCATCCGGCTGGCGGGCTACACCGAACACGTGAAGATCCAGATAGCCAAGCGCCATCTGCTGCCCAAACAACTCGAAAGCAACGGCCTGAAGGAAGAGCACGTCAACTTCTCCGAAGATGGGCTGTACACGATCACCCAGTTCTACACGCGCGACGAGGGGGTGCGAAATCTTGAACGCGAGATCGCATCGGTGCTTCGCAAGCTCGCCCGGCGCATGCTGACCGGCGAAACGCCGGCAGAGAATCAGGAAAATGTCACCGGCGACCTTGTAAAGGAGTTGCTCGGACCCACGCGTTTCCGCCCGCACGCTCTTGAAGAGCAAAGCGAAATCGGCCTGGCAACCGGCCTCGCATGGACCGAAGTTGGCGGCGAAGTATTACACATCGAAGCCTCGCTGATGAGCGGGCGCGGCAACATAACCCTTACGGGCAAACTGGGCGAGGTCATGCAGGAGTCGGCAAGAGCCGCACTTTCCTGCGTGAGAGCCAGAGCCAAGCTACTCGACATCAGCCCGGATTTCTACAAGAAGTACGATCTGCATTTGCACGTACCCGAGGGCGCGATTCCCAAGGACGGGCCTTCCGCAGGGATAGCGATTGCGACGGCGATCGTATCGGTTCTAACTCAGATTCCGGTTCGGCGCGATGTTGCAATGACGGGCGAGATCACGCTTCGAGGGAGAGTGCTTCCGATCGGTGGAGTAAAAGAGAAGTTACTTGCGGCTCACCGGGCGGGGATAACCACGGTGGTGTTACCGAAGGAGAACGCAAAGGACCTGGTCGAGCTTCCGGTCGAGGTGAGGGAAGCATTGACGATCCATACCATTGAGAGTGTGGATGAGCTGTGGCGGATTGCGCTGGAACGGCCCATAACCAGAGAGGTCCCCACGCCCGAGGTTCCCATCTGGGGACAGCAGCCGCCAGTTGACGCTCCGACTTCCACTCAGACTATTGAATAACCTGACAGTGATGCGTGATGCGCTGGTCACGGGTCACCGATCACGCAGCGCTGATGAGAATCAAGAGCGCCACGTTTGTTAAAAGCGCTACTGCTCCCGAGCACTATCCGCGCGACGGCCGGGCGGAAATAGCTTTCCTGGGCCGTTCCAACGTCGGCAAGTCAAGCTTGATAAATAGTCTGTTGGGTGTGCGAGGATTGGCACGCACCAGCAACACGCCGGGACGCACTCAGCTTATCAACTTCTTCCTGATAAACGAGGCGTTTCGCTTTGTGGACCTGCCGGGCTATGGTTACGCCCGAGTACCAGTTGACGTGAAGAAGCAGTGGGGGCCGATGATCGAGAAGTATCTTGCGATCCGACCCAATCTTGTGCTATCAGTAGTCATCACTGATTCGAGGCGTGAGCCCACCGAGTTAGACCAGCTGATGACAGGGTGGTTAAGATCAAGGGGAAGGCCATTCATCATCGTTGCAACCAAGGCCGACAAGCTCAGCAGTAATAAGCTGAGGGAGAATCTCAGGCGCGCATCTGAGGTGTTCGGTAAGAGCGATCTCATCCCATATTCGGCGGTCACGCGAAGTGGGGCGGACCGCATCTGGAAACGGATCACCGGACGGATCGAAGATTACGGATTGCAGATTGCCGATCATGGATCGATAGACAGTTTAGATACTCCGCAGTCCTAGCAGGGTGCTGAAGAGGAGACCCTGTCACGAAGGCGCAGAGTGACACAACCAACAAAGACAAGGAGCTAGTCCAGGTGCGATCTTCGCACCGCCGTGTTTCTTTGCGACCCGGAAAAAAGACTTTTTTCAGCAGCCTGCTAGATCAAGCCCGAGACTTTAGAAGATTCGCGACTGCGCGATCCGCAATACGCGAATCCTCTCAGACAATTCCGCGCCGCGAAGCATACCCGCGGCACTAAAATGTGAGGACAACAGAATAAAATGGCAGAAGAAGTAAATGAGTTGATGGACATTGGCGAACTCAAAGACATGTCCATCTCGAAGCTCACCCATATAGCAAAAGAGCTGGACATCCCGGGCGCCACCGGGATGCGCAAACAGGAGCTGATCTTCAAGATCCTCCAGGCCCAGACCGAAAAGAGCGGCCTGATATTCTCCGAGGGCGTGCTTGAGACGCTGCCCGACGGATTCGGCTTCCTGCGCGCGCCCGACTACAACTACCTCCCCGGACCCGACGACATCTACGTCAGCCCCTCGCAGATTCGAAAATTCGATCTGCGTACCGGCGACACCATCTCGGGCCAGATCCGGCCTCCCAAAGAGGGCGAGCGCTACTTTGCGTTGATCAAGGTCGAGGCGATCAACTTCGAGCCGCCGGAGCTGGCAAGAGATCGGGTCTTCTTCGATAATCTCACGCCGCTCTATCCCGAGGAGAAACTGCGGCTGGAGACCGATCAGGAGAACCTCGCCGCTCGCGTGCTGGATCTAATGACGCCCATCGGAAAAGGCCAGCGGGCCCTCATCGTGGCTCCACCGCGAACCGGAAAGACGATGCTCCTCCAGAATATCGCCAACTCAGTCACCCGGAATCATCCGGAGGTCACCCTGATAGTTCTGCTGATCGACGAGCGGCCCGAAGAAGTCACCGATATGCAGCGCTCGGTTCACGGCGAAGTTATAAGCTCGACCTTCGACGAGCCCCCGACGCGCCACGTACAGGTCGCGGACATGGTTATCGAGAAGGCGAAGCGGCTCGTCGAGTACAAACGGGACGTCGTAATCCTGCTCGATTCCATCACCAGGCTCGCGCGGGCCCACAACTCGGTCGTCCCTCCCTCGGGCAAGATCCTGTCGGGCGGCATCGACTCGAATGCGCTGCAGAAGCCGAAGAGATTCTTCGGCTCGGCCCGAAACATCGAAGAAGGCGGCTCACTCACGATAATCGCTACCGCTTTGATAGACACGGGATCCAGAATGGACGACGTGATCTTCGAAGAGTTCAAGGGCACCGGTAACCTCGAGATCAATCTGGATCGAAAGCTGACCGAGAAGCGTATCTTCCCGTCGATCGACATCAACAAGTCCGGTACTCGCAAGGAAGAGTTGCTGCTGGCGCCGCCCGATTTTAACCGTATCATCGTGCTGCGCAGGGTGCTATCGCAGCTTTCACCCACTGAGGCAATGGAGCTGTTGCTCGATAAGCTGAGCAAGACGAAGGCCAACTCTGACTTCCTGGATTCCATGCAGTCTCAGTAGTCACGCATCCGCCCAGAACCTAATCGGCGCCGCCGTCAATCAGGAAGACGGCGGGCCGTTGAAGGTTCTTGAGTCAATCGACGGCAGGTCGATTGAGTTTAATCGTTGCGCCTGGTCGTTAACAGCCCCATCCCGCCAGGCGCCGCAACCTGCGCGGTTCTGCACAGATGAGTAGTTGATAATCCCAAGGAGAGCCTGTTATGACTTCCTTCAAGGCTGTCGCTCTGGCCGCAGCCGTCGCGCTGGTGGCTCCCGGCTCCACCGGGGCGCAGAGGTCAGGCAAGTATCCGGAGTCTAAAAGGATGGATCAGGTTGATGATTACCACGGCACAAAAGTGGCCGACCCCTATCGCTGGCTCGAGGATACGGACTCCAACGAAACAAAAGCCTGGGTAGCAGCGCAAAATAGGCTGACCTACAGCTATCTCAATGAAATACCCGCGAGGGCTCAGATCAAGGAGCGATTAACCAGACTGTGGAATTTTGAAAAGTACGGTACGCCCTTTAAAGAGGGCAACCGTTACTTCTATGCCAAGAACGATGGTCTGCAAAACCAGAGCGTCATCTATACGGCCACATCACTGGACTCACCCGCCGAAATGCTAATAGACCCGAACAACCTCTCGAGCGACGGCACGGTTGCGCTCTCGGGCCTGCAGATCAGCCACGACGGCAAACTGATGGCTTATGGACTCTCTGCATCCGGGTCTGACTGGCAAGAGTGGAGGGTGCGCGACGTCGAGACCAGGAAAGACCTGCCCGACCTGGTAAAGTGGGTGAAGTTCTCCGGCGCATCGTGGACACCTGACGGCACGGGGTTTTTCTATAGCCGCTACGATGAACCAAGCGAAAAGACGAAGATGGCCGCCGCGAACTATTTTCAGAAACTCTATTTTCATCGCATCGGCACACCTCAGTCCGAAGACGTCCTGGTATACCAACGTCCCGACCAAAAGGAGTGGGGATTCAGCGGCAGCGTCACCGAAGATGGCCGCTACCTGATCATAAGTGTGTGGAAAGGGACCGATCGCAAGAACCGGGTCTACTATAAAGACCTTCAAGCCAAAGACGCGAAGGTGGTCACGCTGCTCGATGAGTTCGATGCGTCCTACAGCTTCGTTGGCAACGACGGACCACTCCTTTGGTTTCAGACCGACCTCAACGCTCCTCGCGGAAGGCTCATCGCTATCGACACGACAAAGCCCGAGAGGAAAAACTGGAAGGAACTGGTTCCTCAAGGCGCCGACACTCTCGACGGCGTCAGCGTCGTGCACGATATGTTCATCGCTGCCTACTTGAAAGACGCGCGCACACAGGTCAAGGTGTTCAAACTTGACGGGGGGTTCGTGCGAGAGGTTGATCTGCCGGGTATCGGAAGCGTGTGGGGATTTATGGGGAAGCGCAAAGACCGCGAGACGTTCTATGCCTTCACTGGATTCACTACCCCAAGTACCATCTATCGTTATGACGTTGCAACCGGCAAGAGCACGATCTTTCGCCACCCGAAGGTCGACTTCAATCCCGGCGACTACGAGACGAAACAGGTCTTCTACAAGAGCAAGGACGGCACGCTGGTGCCGATGTTCATCGTTCACAAGAAAGGCTTGATCCTGAACGGTGCGAATCCGACCTATCTCTATGGTTACGGCGGCTTCAACATTCCGACGGTTCCGACGTTTTCGGTCGGTAGCCTCGTGTGGATGGAGATGGGCGGCGTCTACGCATCCGCCAACCTTCGCGGCGGCGGCGAGTACGGCGAAGACTGGCACCTGGCGGGCACAAAACTGCAAAAGCAAAACGTGTTCGACGACTTCATCGCGGCGGCTGAGTGGCTGATCGCGAACAAGTACACTTCGACGCCAAAGCTCGCAATCGGCGGCGCAAGCAACGGCGGCCTGCTCGTCGGCGCTGCGCTCACTCAACGTCCTGACCTGTTCGGCGCGGCCCTCCCCGCCGTGGGCGTCATGGACATGCTACGCTTTCAGAAGTTTACAATCGGTTGGGCGTGGGTCTCTGACTACGGGTCCTCCGATAACCAGGAAGAGTTTAAGGCGCTGTACGCCTATTCGCCCCTGCACAACATCAAGCCGGGCACCAGATATCCGCCGACAATGGTGACGACGGCCGACCATGATGACCGGGTCGTACCCGGCCACAGTTTTAAGTTCGCCGCGGCATTGCAGTCAGCACAGGGAGCGCCCGCTCCAGTCTTGATTCGAATCGAGACCAAGGCGGGGCACGGCGCGGGTAAACCTACTTCGAAAGTGATTGAAGAGATCGCGGACTGTTGGGGCTTCCTTGTAAGGGTGCTTGGAATGAACGTGGCGAACTCGGGCCAACAGTAACTCGGAGGTTCTCCAGTGCTCTGCGTTAGCGACGTGATCAGTCCGAACTCATGTTGTGCCGGCGCGAGAGGACCAGGCTACATCTCTGATCTCCGTATGCAGCGCCGGGGCAGTTCAAGAATCCGGAGCTTTTTTACAGATTCTTTGGCGTCGTCGCGCCCAATTGAGAGCGGCAGGGAGGCGTTCTCAATTCGGTTGCGCAGCGGCCCATCGGACATCCCCGGAGAGACGGCTCACACAGGCCTCACCTTTGACAGCTTTGCGTGAAGGGGATCGAGGGCTCATGAAACCGAGACCCAGTGCTAACAGCCGATTGACGATCGTGGCTTTGACACTTGTCTGTCTGATAGTGCCCTTCTGCCTGGGCTACATGTTCTATGTCACGTCACAGAGATCTTATTACACCAAACGAAACTTCCGCGTTCTGGACAGCATTGGGACACATATCAGGCTGAAGATCGAAAACCTGACAACGAATCTGATCAATGCTGTCAGCAAAGCCAAGACTGAAGAGAGTAAGGCACAACCCCGTTCGCCTAAGCCACCGACCCTGAATGTGGAGGTGCTCAGGAAAGCCGTCCGCCAGGTCGACAAGTACGGCACAAACCTGAAGCTTGAGTCTAACCTCTTACCTGCGTCGACGCAAAAGCCATCGAGCCCGCAACAACAAGCTCCTAAGGAGCAGAACGCGCCGCCAGCCAGCCCGCCCGTAGAGCAACGGACGAAGGCCGCGCCACCTGCGAAATCGAAACCCCGACCGCAGACCAGTTCCAGCAAACGGCCAGGTCCGCCGAAGTCGGAGCAGCCGGCAAGGGCCTCCGATGCGAAGCCGGATCCGCTGGTAAGCATGAGCGTGAAACCCGATAAGGGATCATTTGCGATTCTTCTTGAATACCGAAGCAGCCATCAAACCGGAATCCCGCCTGCGCTCCAGGCCAGCAGCGACATTGAAAAGGTGATCAGGCCGATGGTGAGCCGCTACCTCTACGACGAAGTCAAGGGAACAAACGAGAATCTCTTTGATGAAGTGCTGGTCGCCGAACAGTCAGATGGCAGGGTGATATTCACCGCGGGGGAATCCGGGATTCGCCTGGTCAACATCAACAGTCTGCTGCCCCAGGCTGGCAGTGGCGAGAAAGCAAGACTGAGCGACGGGTCGAGCACGGAGGTGGAGGTGGAGCTGGCGGGCCGAAGCTATAACTTCTTCCTGCAGCCGGTTCAACTCTCGGTTCCCTCCAGCGCTGACACGGTGAATACCGGGGCGCGCTGGGTGGTCTGCGGACTGGTAAGTTCAAACCATCTGAGGGATGAGACGTTCGCGATCTCCTACACTGTGGTGATCGCTTTCTTCTTCCTGTTGGTAATGACCCTGCTCAGCGTGCCGTTCCTGAAGCTGAGGCTAATGGGAGCACGGGACAGGCTGACACGCGGCAACCTCTGGAGCGCGGCGCTGTCCGCTGTGCTGGGCATTTCGCTCCTGACCTTCGTTCTGGTCGACTCGTACACGTACCTCGCGCTCGGTTGGCGACTGGATGATCAACTCAAAGAACTCGCCGGCACCATGGAATCCAACTTCAGAGCAGAACTCGTCAGCACGTTGAAACAGTTGATGCAGTTGAACGATCGACTGATCGATTCTTCACATAGTGGGGATGAACCCGCAGCGCTCGTTGACTTGAAGAGTTCAATCGGCCGGGCTGAAGCACCGGATCGCAGCAAGGAGGTCGGGCCTGTCAGCCAGCTTTCGAAGACAAACGTGCTTGGAGTTGAAGTCGATTGCCTTGGCGCACCCTACCCGTTCTTTACCAGCGCAATATGGATCGACCCGTCCGGACAGCAGCGTATCAAATGGACAACGAGGTCAGATACAAGTCCGTTCATTTCGGTTGAAGACAGGCTCTACTTTCGCAACGTGAGGGACGGCAACCTGTGGGCGATTGGCGACGGCGCTGGAAAGACCGCACCGGAGTATGCCTACTTTCTGGAGCCGGTCACCTCGAGAAACAACGGCGAGAACGTGGCGATCGTTTCCACCAGAGTGCCGGGCTCGAAATGGGCGCTAGCGATGGACACCCGGCTCCTCTCGCTGGTTCAGACGGTTCTTCCCGCGGGCTATGGCTACTGCGTAATCAACAGCGACGGGGATGTACTGTTTCACTCACAGGAAGTAAAGAATTTGGAAGAGCAGTTCTTTGAGGAGTGCCGCAATGACGGGTTACTGAGGTCGGCAGTGCTTGCTCGAACCGGAGAGTTCGTAGACACGAAGTACCTCGGCCGAGGACATCGGCTGTACGTAACTCCAGTCGCCGACACGCCATGGTTGCTGGTGGTGTTCAGAGACAAGCAGATGCTCAGGACGATCAACCTCGAGATACTGACTCTGTCTTTCATTCTGTTTCTGGCCTTTGGATTGGTAATGCTGATTCTCGTTGTGGTCCTACGCTGGCTGCGGGCCGAGAAGCGGACTGAATGGCTCTGGCCCGACGAAACACGGGGGGGCCGCCATGAGGCGCTGGTGCTGGTCAACGTGCTCCTCGCATTACTCTACCTGCCTGGGGTCTTAGTCGGGCACGGATGGATTCTAATTGTGGTGTCGCTCCTGATCCCGGCTGTTGGAATCGTGCTGTTCACCGCGGATGGGAGCTCCAGAATACTCAAGACCGCTGAGGCGGCAGTTGCCCGCTTGACGTTTCGTCGGATGACCACATCCGTCGGTTACACGTTATCCCTGGCGACTCTCCTGCTGCTCATAAGCGTTTTGCCCACGCTTGCATACTTCAAAACCGCCCGTGATTTCGAGCTGGCCGAGTTCATTATGCACGGCCAGATGAGCATCGCCAAACAGCTCGAGGCCCGCCGCGACAGGGTACAACACCAATACTCTTCAGTGAGGATTGGGGCCCAGGAGTTAATCGAGTGGCGGCGACTGGGAGCAATTGACAAACCGAATTGGGATATCTACTGCTCCTTTTTCTTCGACACGAGACAGACCGCTATGGCCGACGGCGCTAGGGTTGATAGCACAAAACCCATTGGCTCTCTCCAGTGGCTCAAATGGCTGAGTCCCCTCTACGATCAGACCTCGATCGAGAGGCATGGACTATCCCAGGACGCTTCCGCGGACGGCTCCTGGAGTTCAGGCGGCAACGCGTACACCGAAATGTCGCTTCTCAGGCGCCGACAGGGCAGCGCATCCGAAGCTGGGATCACCGTAACTTCCAGGTTGGCGCCGTTCGAAAACCTGGGCTCGGGAGTGTGGTGGGGTTCAATGCTGGCCTACGCTCTCTTCTTGCTGAGCCTGGCATACCTGTTGGTTCAGTTCCTGGGCAGGCGCTTGTTCCTTCTGGAATTCGACCGGCCCAGGCCCCTTCCGGATCGCAAACTCCAGTCGGAACCGATTCGGCACAACTTCGTGCTAATCAGATCGCCGTTTGCAAACGGCCTCGGTCAGTGGTCGGAGCAGAACTGCCACGTTATCGATATGGTTGAAGTGCTGGTCGAGCAAAACTCGAGAGTGGCAGCCCAGTCCGTGAGTCCGGGCCTTGCGATTGTACTGGATCGTTTTGAGTTCAAGATGGAGGATCCGGCAGCTAACTGCAGGAAGCTCGACCTGCTCGAGCACTTCTTGAGGCAGGGCCGAAGGGTCGTAATTGTCTCTGCCACCGTTCCGGCAAACTTTGTGCTGGTCGCTACAGAAGACAGCGAAGGATCGTCGGGACCCGGCAAGGAGGCGCCGGAGAAAGGGGGAGAGGCGCCGGGTGCCGAGATTGAGAAGAGCGAGAGTCAGATTGTTAACGACAGCGGGGATGAGTTCGATCGCAACCGGCGCTGGGCGGAGGCATTTCAGACCTTCGCGGTGCTCTACGGAACCGAAACTGATTCGGGCCGGCCAATGGACGAAGACCAGCGCGCTTTCTATTCAGCCCTGAAGAGCCCTCGCCAGTTGGCCTATCTGGAGCGCATTCGCAACGAGATGAAGAGCGACTTCGGCGCAGAGGGCCCGTCGGGCAATGAACTGGTCAACGAGGTGGCGGACCGGGCACGCCCCTTTCATCAAGCTATCTGGCACAATTGTTCAAAGGATGAAAAGCTCACCCTCATTCACATCGCGCTCAATGGACTCGTGAGCTTCCACAGCAAGGCACTGAGGGCGCTTATGAAGAGCGGGCTGGTGGCTCGCGATCCGGCGCTGAGGTTGAGCGACGAAGCATTCAGGCGATTCGTAGCCTCCCGGTCCTACGAAGAGGAGTTCTCGGTATGGGAGAAGGAAGGCAAGCACAGCTACTGGGAACTGGTTAAGGTGCCCCTGGGTCTGGTCCTGATCACCGTTGCCGTTTTTCTGTTTGTCACCCAGAAGGAGTTCTATGATTCGACGATGACCTTCCTGTCGGCGGGCGCCGTCGGAATCGCGGCGATCCTTAGGCTACTCGGCCTGTTCCAGGGGAAACCGAGCGGTTCTAACACGTAGTCGGATCACGGTCGTCGTTCCTGCGACCCTGGCTCTTTCCCGAGGACGAGCGGTTCGATTCCAAGCCCAACCCCCGCGCCGAAGAGCAGTCCCTCAATCGCGCCGCAGATTACTTGCGTTGTCTTGCCGAAATGAACTTCGCCAAAGAGGGGAGCAAAGGCTTCCATCCTGATCTGCGAATCGGCAAACGACCGAGCCACTATCTCGAGACTGCCGCTGAAGAGGTTTCCCCCAATCACCGTCAACGCAATGCCCGCAAACATCGCGCCCAGGCTCGCAGCAAGGACCTTCTGCCAGGGTCGAGCGTCCGCAACCAGCCTTCCAATTGCGACGGCGCCCAGCGGAACGCCCGCTCCGAGCAAGGCGCCCTCCAGCGACCCGGCAATTCCGTCAGGGTTCTGTCCGAATACGGCCCTGAGTATATCGATGCCCAGGAGCTTGAAGGCTCCGCCGACTGCGGCTCCTCCGGCGGCCCCTCCGACCACCGACCACCACCGGCTATGACGATAGGCTATGTGTGAGGCTACGACCATTCCGAAGCTCACGCCAAACGCGCCAATCGTTCCTATGAGGGTTCCGAGGCTGACCAATACGAAAATAAGCTTTCCAGCTTCGAGCGCGGTTGCCTTCTGAGCCCACGCCAGCCCAGCTCCGAGCAGCAACCCGCCCGCAACTCCCGAAACCGCCCCTCCGAGCACGCCTCCAGTTCCCTGCCGCAAGATCTCGGGCCAGCCTCGTCGTAGCCTCACCCACATCAGCCCGAGCACAACGAGGGCGGCTATCGGAATCGAGAGTCGATTGAGCCTCAACAGCGGCTTGTCGTAGTCGCGTACGATCGCGAGGCTCACTGCGCGGCGAATCAGTCCCGGTCTTTCGACGCCCTCACCCTCGGACAGAACACCCTCTGCCGCCTCCTGGAACCAGACGGCAAGAGCGATGCTCGCCGCCTTCCTCACGCCCAAATCCGAATCCCACAGAGCAAGCCGCCTCAGTATCGTACTCGTCTGATCGGTTCGCAGCGACTGAGATGTCTCGACCGCACTCAGCCTGACATCGCAATCATCGTGACGAGAAGCTTCGGCAATGATCTCGATTGCGCTCGGAGCTCGGTGGACGAGCCAGTCGGGCAGCGGTCGCCCTCGACTCAACCCGCTCGTAGCCAACAGGTCTGCTTCTTCGCCGGTGAGACCGAGTTCTTCGCCAAACGGCAGCAGAACATCGAGCGCA
>JBGPFL010000069.1:0-11099 GCA_041483295.1 Blastocatellia bacterium
ACGGGGATGTGCCTCGGGTCATCGCTCACCCAGAGCTTCATCTCACCGCTTCGCTTGATGTAGCGGCCATCAAATATCCTGGCGTCAAGCAGCACGGTCTTGAACTTGCCAGCGTCTACCGTTATCTCTTCACGCTTTCCAAGAACCACAAGCTCGACGTTATAGACCGCGCCGCCGTCGCTGATGGGCACCGGAATCACGTCGCCCTCTTTGTAGTTCGCAAGGCGCAGATAGTAAATCGCTGAGAGCAGGTCCTGAATCCACTTCGGCGAGGCTGCTTCCTTGACTATCGGCTTGGCCGCGCTGTTTGCAAGGTCGCGATCCGTGTAGGTCACCCTCCCGGCAGTACGATCTATCTCGGACTTCTGTTCGCGTCGGACCTTGCCTTCTTCAATACTCTTGGTAAAAGTGTGAACTCCAAAATCTGTTGGATTGACCACGGATCTAAAGCGGTCCACGACTTTAACCCCGAACAGCTTCGAAAAGAAGCCTTTTGACACCGCCTCTGCGTGAAGCTCGATCATATCTGGCCCGGGGGAGCTTTTGTCTTTCGAGTTTTCATTCGCGACCCACAGCTTCAACTCTCCTATGGTGCCCGAGAAGATCAGCTTCGAGAAGTTGACCTCGTACGTGAGAACCTCGCCGGTCTTGAATGGGAGCGGTTGAGAAACTCGAGGGGCCTTCGAAAGGGCAGCGGCTGTTTCGACAGCTGTCTGCGCCCCCGTGAAGGTTGGCCATTGTACGACCAGTAGTGCTGTCAACAGCATCCTAAGCATTGAACCATTATACAAGGCACCGGCATTCAAGATGAAGCGAGGCGCCCAACTGCCCACCAAAGAGATCGCTGAATCCTTTCAGGGCGACCATTTCGTCTGCCCGTCTTCGGAGTCCTTCTGGTGTGCCTCCCGCCACGCTATCCGATGATTAAGAGCTTCGCTGCCATCAACGCATAGACTATCACCAGGCCGATTGCTGCTCGGTATTCGCGGTGCCTCAGATATGCTGATCGTTCGAATTGTCTCGGCAACCGCCCTCGATAGGGTGTGGCGCGAGGGAGGAACAAAGGCACCTCTCGTCTGTAGTCCTCGTACTCCTTTGGGAATAGATCGCCCATGGTTTTGGCTTCTGCCGACATCACCGGCGCGTAGATCAGCAAGTAGAACACGACAAAGACCGCCACGAACCAGAGAGCTCCGGTGCTGAGCGCCACTCCCGCTCCTAAGAAGAACGTCCCGAGGTAGAGCGGATTTCGTGTGTGCGCATAAGGTCCGGCGGTGGTTAGCTCCCGGTTCTTCCGTAAGTGGCCCGACGCCCAGGCCCGAATGCCTAGTCCTCCGACGGCCAGAGAACAGCCGGGAATGATCCAGCGGAGGGTCGGCCGCGAAGCGATGAGCAACAGCGGCAACAGCACAAAACCCGCGGGCACTCTTATGCGCTGCGCAACCCGTCGAAATGTCATTCTCGGTTCCGTTTGTGCTTCAAGGCTGATGTCAAGTCACCGTGCAGATCGGATTCTCAGTGTTCAGACTCTTGCGAGCAATTGCGAGGCGGCGTGTTATTGCCTTCTCGATGTCACCCACCGAGATCTCCATACACTCCCAATGCCAGCAACTTCGCCTGTGACAATCTGGCCGGCACCAGAGGTCGCGGCCGACCGTTACATCGCTAGGATCGAAAGGGCCGTTGCGTTCGGGTGCCGTCGGCCCATAGATCCCCACAATTGGAGTCCCACACGCTGCGGCTAAATGAAGCGGACCGGTGTCGCCTCCTATGAATAACTCGGCCCGCCGTGCCAGCGCGACGAACTGCTTCAGCGTCGAAGCGAGCGGCGTGGCTCCGCCGGACCGTGAGGCTATTGCGACCGAATGAGCCAGCGGTTCCTCGCCCGGCCCGAAAGTGACGATCGACTTCATGCCGCATTCGCGGTTCAGCCAATCCGCTACATGACCGTAGCGCGCGGGCGCCCATAGTTTCGTGCTCCAGCCTCCGCCCGGGTTGATTATGGCGAAGGGGCTCTTCCAACCACCAACCGCCTGCTCAGCAAACTCTTCATCCTCTGAGGTCACCGAGATAGGAAACTCGAAGGTGTGAGTTGTATCCTCGGCCGCGATTTTGCCAGGCGTCGCGCACGCGCCGGCGAATGATTCTTCCTGAGAGTGGCGGGAGTAATCCGCCAGGACCCGTTGAGCAAGAGCCAGGTTCTTGTCGATCACATGTTTGAACTGACTGGTCTCGACCTGCTCCGTCAGAAACAATCGTGAGGCTCCTTCGCGCAACTCGCTGGTTTCGAAGCCAATGCGACGCGGAGCGCTCGATGCAAGAGCGAGCAGGCCCGATTTAATGAGACCCTGAAAGTCTACCGCCACATCGAACGTTAGGCGTGTCCCGGGGCGGTCCGGCTTTTGTGCGCCGCCGGGGCTGCTTCCTCTCAGACTCCTCAGAGTTGAGCTGATGTCGCTGAGAGTCCCATTGCTGTGCCAATGCTTGCGCCAGGCCTTGGAGTCGATCTCGATGAGGTCGTCAATGATGGGACTGTCCTTCAGGATAGTGCTCGCCCTTCGCTCCACGGCCCAGGCTATGTGAGCATCGGGAAGGCCTCGCCTCAGCGTGGCGGCTGCCGGCAGAGTGTGCACTACGTCGCCGATGGAACTGAGTTTGACTATGAGTAGGCGCATGCTGAACGAGGTGATGATCCGCCGATTGCAAACGCCGATTATAGCACTCTTGCAACTCAATCTATCAGCCTGAAGCTGTTCGTCGAGTTCATAGCGCTTTCTTTAATAATGTTCGCGCGCGTGCTAGAATTCGAGCGCTGATCGGGGCGCTATGAAGAAGGTAAGCATACTGGGGTCGACCGGCTCAATCGGGCAAAGCACGCTTTCAGTTGTCCATTCACTCAGGGATCGGTTCGCGGTCAGCGCGCTAGCTGCTGGGCGCGATCTCGACAGTCTGGTCGCTCAGATTCTTCGCTTCAAGCCTCAACTGGTCTCCGTGGCGGGCGAGAGTGACGTGCCCGTGCTCCGCGCCAGACTTCGTGCGGCCGCGGTCAAGCTGCCCGACATAGCCTGGGGCGACGAGGGCCTCATCGCAGTTGCTTGCGTAGAAGGCTCGGACATCGTGGTCTCGGCAACGGTCGGAGCAGTCGGTTTCCTACCCACCTACCGGGCGCTCTCGCTGGGCCGTCGCGTTTGTCTCGCGAACAAAGAGACGCTTGTGATGGCCGGCGAGCTTATGACAGGCGCGGCTCGGATTTCGGGTGCGGAACTGCTGCCGGTCGATAGCGAGCACAACGCTCTGCATCAGTGCCTGCGGGGCGAGCGCCTTGATGAGGTGAAGCGCCTCATTCTGACGGCATCCGGAGGACCGTTTCGCGAAGTATCGATCGAGAAGATGCGTGAAGCGACGGTCAAAGAGGCGCTCAATCATCCAACCTGGCAGATGGGTTCCAAGATCACGATAGACTCGGCCACACTGATGAACAAGGGTCTCGAGGTCATCGAGGCCGGATGGCTATTTGGTTTTGAGCCCGATCGTATCTCGGCGGTCGTGCATCCGCAGTCGATTGTCCACTCGATGGTGGAGATGGTTGACGGCTCGATCATTGCCCAGTTAGGGGTGACCGATATGAGATTGATGATTCAGTACGCTCTGACTTACCCCGAGCGGCTTGCGACAGACCTGCCGGCGCTTCGACTGGATCAGCTCTCCAAGCTCGAGTTTCTAGAGCCGGACCTGGAGCGGTTTCCTTGTTTGGGACTTGCTTATGACGCGATGCGCGCGGGGGGAACTATGCCCGCAGCTATGAGCGCGGCCAACGAAGTCGCCGTCGCTGCATTCCTCGATCAACGCATCCCTTTCATGGATATCCCGCGGATTATCGCTTCAACAATGGGGGCCCACAATACCGAACCCTGCTCGAGTATAGAATCAGTGCTTGAAGCCGATCGCTGGGCGCGGGCGTTTGCTGGATCGCTTGCCGGCGCGCAGAAGGCAGAGGTTCCAATCTCCTGGTAGGCTGACGAGAAACCGTGTTGCCATCGAGCCCCGAGGTAGTGAAGCAGGAATTGATCGCTCTTCAACAAGCCCCTTCAAAGCTCGTTTCTCGTTTCACGTTGTCGATTTCGGATGAGGCGGCAGACCTCCAGAACGATAAACGATAAACGATAACGAGAAGCGAACACTGTAACAAACCTGAAAACCGAGTTGCTTTCTTTCGCCGCCCAAACGAGAGCGCGAGGGCACGAAAGATATCTGACACAGGTGACATACTCTTGCAATGCCCGCGCCGGCGCTGACTCGGAATGCGAACAGCCCGGACGCTGTCAGGGTCAAAGAGGTTGATTATGTCGGATGCGGCGAACGATTACTCGGCGCCCATAGGTGAGACGGTGGGCGAAAACCCTGGGGCGGCGCTGGCCTGGCTCAGGCGATATGCCCCCGCGATCATTCTCCTACTGACCTTTGCGGTATACGCGCAGACTCTCGCCTACGGATTTGTTTATGACGATCAGAACTTCATCGTCGATCATCCGTTCGTGAAGTCCTGGCAATTTGCGCCTCGCTACTTCACAGGCAACATCTGGCAATATGTGTATCCCGGCGAGCCGGGCAATTACTATCGTCCCCTCTTTCTATTATGGTTGCTGGTCCATTTTACGCTGTTCGGGCTGAATCCGCTCTGGTGGCATCTGACTTCGGTGGCGGCTCACCTCATCGTCACTTTCCTGGTCTACCTGCTGGCGCGCAGACTGACCGGGGATCGTGTCGCCGGACTCGTAGCAGCTTTGGTGTTCGGGTTGCACCCTGTTCATATAGAAGCTGTTGCCTGGATTGCCGCCGTGAACGAGCCGCTGATGGCGATTGTTTTCCTGCTGTCGCTGCTCTGCTACTCTAATCAAACGATCAAAGAGACCGACACGACAGAGGCCGTCCCAGCAACCGGCGCACGGCGATTCTCTCCCAAGTGGATGGCCCTGTCGCTGGTGTGTTATGCGCTCGCGCTGCTGACAAAAGAGACCGCGCTTGTATTGCCCGTCATCATTTTTTCTCTCGGTGTCTTCTTTCCGAAGTCGGACTCGCCTGAAACAATGCCGCTCAGCCGGCGCCTCAGATATGCAGCTTTGTCGATCATTCCATACGTACTGCTCTCCGCCGTCTACCTGGTAGTACGCGTTGCGGCATTGGGCGCGGTGGCGCCGACTATTAGGGATGTGTCAGTTACTACTATCCTCTATTCCATACCGTCGATCCTGTTGTTTTATGCGAGGCTTCTGGTGTGGCCATTAGGCGTGAGCGTGTACAATGACCAGTCTCACGTAAGCACGCCGGGACTGTGGAATTTCTTTGTTCCGCTTGCGGCGGTTCTGGCCATAGCCGGCGTGATCTATTTATTGAATAGACGGCGAAGTGAGGGCGTGCGGCGCCTGGTTTTGTTCTCAGTGATATGGACGATCGTGCCGCTCCTGCCGGCGATGAACCTTTCGGCCTTCTATCCAACTGAAATCGGACATGATCGCTACCTATACCTGCCATCGTTTGGTTTTTCACTCATCGTTGCGTTGATAGTGCGCGGATTGCCCTCCACACGAGCAAAGCTATTCGGGCAGCCCGCCCTGCGAGCGGCTGCTGTCGTTGTTCTCATAGTATCGCTCGGAATCGGGACCGCGTTGCAACACTACTTTTGGAAAGATGATCTGATCTTTTACTCGTATGGCGTCAGAAGAGCGCCGAAAAACCCCTACGCGCGAACCAGCCTTGCCGACATTATGTACGGGCGCCAGATGTTCAGTGAAGCTGGTGAGCAGTACAAGCAGGTGATCGCAATCGATCCCAACCAGTGGCATTCACAGTACAGGATGGGTCTCATCTACAACAAATTCGGTCATCCCCAGGAAGCCGAACAATGCTTCCGTCGCGCAATCGAGATCAATACCAACAGCGCTAATGTGCATCTGTATCTCGGACTCACGTTTTACGATTTGGGTCAAATCGATAAGTCAATAGACGAGTTGCGCCATTCATTAGAGATCAATGCGGACACCCCGAATGCTCACTACGGCATTGGTATCGGATTAAGACGGCAGGGTAATCTGTTGGGTGCACTCCGTGAATTCAAGGCAGAACTGCTAAACAGCCCGGAGAATCCAGAGGCAAAAAAGCAGATAGCCAGTATTGAAGAGCAGCTTAAGTGAGCCGGCTGCACAGGAATTCCTAAGGCTGTCCCTGCCTCACGCCGCAAAATTCTGACGCGCGCCCGTCGCAGCGCGAGGTATAGACACCCAATCCTCACTAAGATAGACTAAAGGCTGTATGCGATCCGGATGGCTGGTTCCTCGGAAGGATTGCTACAGCTGTTTCATAGATCTCAGCAACGAAATTGAGGAGAGGCAGACTTGGGCAATTTTATTAACACGGTTCTGATAGTGGCTGCGATATTGGCGCCTCTGATCGTTCTCCATGAATTCGGTCACTTCATGGTGGCTAAGCTGTTCGGCATTCGTGTAGATGTCTTCAGCATCGGGTTCGGCAAGCGCCTGTTTGGGATAAAGAAGGGTGATACCGACTATAGGGTCAGCCTGCTTCCGCTCGGCGGATACGTGAAGATGGCAGGCGAGAATATGGACGAGCAGATTACCGGTGCGCCCGATGAGTTCATGTCAAAACCAAAGTGGAAGCGGTTCTGCGTGGCGATGGCCGGTCCGGTAATGAACGTATTGGTGGCGGTCGTCTTTCTGGCCGTGGTTCTGATGTTTCACAACGAAGTTCCCGCCCACTGGGCCAGGCCGGCTGTCGTTCGCGGGGTTGAGCCCGACTCGCCCGCCGAAAAGGCTGGTATTCAGCCTGGCGATCTCATCGTAAAGATCGACGGGAGAGAACGGCCGATCTGGCGCGACGTCGAGCTGCAGGTGCTGTTATTTCCGGACCAGGACCTGCCAGTCACCATAAAGCGTGGTGACTCGCCTAGAGATTTGACTCTTCATGTAGGCTCTCGCATGGACGGAGACGACAAGATCGGTTTTTCCGGTCTTATGCCGGCCGACTGGAAAATGGTGGTAAAAGAGGTCACTCCTGGAACTCCGGCTGTTGCTGCCGGCCTTGAGCCAGGCGACCAGATCGTCGCAATTAATGGCAAGAGAGTAGAGCAGAGTTACTACGGTTCGTCAGTCGTGGTTGCCGCGATTCAGGCCAGCAATGGGTCTTCGGTCACGCTGAGGGTTGATCGAAACGGCCAGATCCTAGATCTGGTTGGGGAGCCGCAGATGATGGATGGCTTTTACCGGTTGGGGTTTACGCCGGAAGTGACCGGCTTTGAGATCACTACCTCGCCCTTGTCACCCGGCACCGCAATTAAGCAGTCCATCGACGAAAACCTTCGCATTCTGAGTCTGACAAAGACAGCGCTCGGGCAGGTTATTACGGGCCACCGTTCGATGAGGGAGACCGTAAGTGGGCCGATCGGCATAGCCAAGCTGTCGAAACAGGCTGCCGAGCAGGGTTTCTGGAATGCGGCGCGCTTTAGCTCTATGATTTCCTTGAACCTGGGGATCTTCAACCTGCTGCCGATCCCTGTCCTCGATGGCGGGCTGATATTTATGCTCTTGCTCGAGGCGGTGCTTGGCTTGTTCGGGCTCCCCTTGACGTTGCGCATCAAGGAGAAGATGATGCAGGTTGGCTTCGTTATGCTGCTGCTTCTGACTGCGTTCGTATGCTTCAGCGACATTTCAAAGTCCGTTTCAAGCGGACGCTCGTCCCAGCATCAGCAGCAGACCCAGGAACAGAAGCCTCCCGAGGCGCCGTGACTTGCTGGAGACTGCTTCAGGCCGCCCCGGATTCGATACTGTACGGAAAAGACTGAGCACAAGGCGCCGCTGGCCAATAGGCGAGAAAGCTCCCGAATATAACCTCGGGTGTGCTCAAGCGCCGAGCCAGGAAAGCAGACGAACGATGCCGAACCGGATGTAGAGGTATATAGATGAAACGACTCACAGTACTGCTCCTGACCGTGACATTTGCGTCGTTTGTTTTTACTCCCCGCGCTGCCGTTAGTTCACAGCGGGACGGGACTTCGAACCCGCGCTACGTCGAGGGCCAGATAATCGTTAAGCTAAAGGCCGAGGCAAAGCCATCCGTAAGCGAAGTGCAAGCCATCGATCCGGGTCAGCTGGCCCAATTGGTGTTGCCGGAAGACGGTTCGAGGGCCGAAGCTGTCGAATCCGGCGCGCCCGGCGAAAGCGGGATTTACATCGTCCATCTCTCGAGTGGAGTGTCGGTGGAGGATGCGATACAACGCGCCTCAAAGGACCCTCGCTTCGAGTACGCGGAACCTGACTACGAGATACATGAGGCGCTTACTCCGAATGACTCGCGCTTCAGCGAGCTGTGGGGTCTGCTTAACACTGGGACTTTTGGTAAACCGGGAGCCGATATCGGCGCTACCAGCGCCTGGGACCTTACGACAGGCAGCGATGAGGTTGTCGTCGCCGTGACCGACACCGGAGTGGACTTGGATCATCCGGACCTTGCGGCAAACGCGTGGGTGAATCCGGGCGAAATCGCCGGCAATGGTATAGATGATGACAACAACGGTTTTGTCGACGATGTCAGAGGGTGGAATTTTGTCGACAACAATAATACCCTGACAGACCCCCCGATCACTCACGGCACCCATGTAGCCGGCACCATCGGCGCAGTGGGCAATAACGGATTGGGAGTAACTGGCGTCGCATGGCACGTGAAGCTGATGTCGCTTAAGTTTCTCGGGTCCGTGCCCGGAACAACCTCAAACGCAGTGAAGTGTATTAAGTACGCAATTGAGCAGAAGAAGCGCGGTGTCAATGTTCGGGTGATTAATGCAAGTTGGGGCGGTTCCGGCGATTCGCAATCTCTTCGCAACGCGATCGCGGATGCTGGAGACGCGGGCATTGTCTTCGTTTGTGCAGCGGGCAACGGAGACAGCGCTGGTCGGGGCGTCGAGGATGCTCCTGACGAGTTTCCCGCCGCCTGGAGTGCGGACCTGCCTTCGGTTATATCGGTTGCGGCCCTGGACATAGGTGACCTCCTGCCCGGGTTTTCCAACTATGGTCATACGAATGTGACTGTCGCCGCTCCTGGCGTTTCAATCCTGAGCACCGTTCCGTTCGGCGGCTATGCAACTCTAACTGGCACGTCGATGTCGACGCCTCACGTGTCCGGTATCGCGGCGCTTCTGGCATCCTACATTCCATCGCTCACCCCGGCGCAGATTAAGCAACGCATAATCAGGACCGCGGTACCGGTGCTTTCGGTAGCGTCAAAGACCGTGGCTTCGGGAAGAGCAAACGCATTCAACGCCTTGACCGATCGCGCTGTGCCTGCCGGCAGCGTGGGCATAGATAATGTTCAGACCAACAAGAAATTCGTGTATGTGGATGGACTCAACTTCGTAAGTGGTTCTTCCGTTGTCGAGGTGAATGGCGTCGCGCTGCCCAAGACCAAGGGCGACGACAGCTATGCGGTCAGCAATGGCACCGTTACGCGCCTCTTGGTGAAACTTGGCAAGCCGGGAGTCAAGACGACGTTTCCTCAGTTCACACAGGTCTTTGTGACCGTATTTAACCCGGCAACCGGCGAGCGATCACAGCCAAAGGGTTTCACCAGGTTCTGAGTAACCCCACCGGCGGGTCGGCCTTCCATCGACGAGCATTTGATCCCCAGGGCTGTCCTGGCCGGACAGTTGACTCGCTGGAGACCGGGGCCCTATCGCGACGGAAACCCTTCATTGGTTTGGATCAGGCAGGGAGTGAGAGAAGAATGAATGAGAGCAATTCTCCAGCGCAGGCGGATGCGCTCATTGCGGTGCTGAGGTCAGCGCTCACCGGCGAGGGTTCGCAATCGTTCAACTACATGGTGCTCTACACCTCGTTTGGGATCGTCCGCGGGAGGACGGGGCTGACCTTTTCTCAGGAACCTGCCAATCCTCGGGATGCGGCCCTGGCTGGTCAGTGCTCATCACAGGAGGTGATCGAGCTTTATGACGCGACGGTCGAACACCATTCAAATCATCTTCCCACTGCGAGCTTCGACCGGCTCTACGTGCGTCTCGGCGATGTGCGAGGGTTCGCGTTGGTCAGCTCTCAAGGGCAGGGCTAGATAGGTCAACTCAAGCGCTTGGACGCTCCGACCATTCAAGTACCTGAATGCACAATTGCTGCACCTTCTTGGCCGTGCACCCCCCAAATCTGCTTGCCCCGCTGCTCAGTTGAATTTTCAGTTCCATTTCGCCGAATTGAGCGAATTGATCGAACCCTTCAGCCCACATAGCGGGCACGAACCTTTGACCCTTGATTGTCGTGCTGGTAAATTATCGGCTGCCAGTTAACGCAATCAGGCAAAAGAAGGAGGGGCTAGAAATGTTACGAAGAAGTGTCGCTACAGCAATGGTCTTGCTCATGGTTGGGGCTGCGGTCGCGGCCAGAGAAGATAAGGACGTAAAGACATTCAAGGGCTACGTGATAGACAATATGTGCGCCTCGGCGCACGCGAGCGAACTGAGCGAGACCGCGAAGGGTCATCCGACCGCTTGCGCCACGATGCCCAACTGCATCAAGAGCGGCTACTCGGTCGTATCCGAAGGCAAACAGTACAAGCTGGATGAAGAAGGAAATAAGAAGGTTCTCGGTTTGCTGAAGGGCACCAAGAGCAAGAAGGGCCTTCTCGTTACGGTTGAAGGCACCTTAGATGGCGAAACGCTTCACGTTAAGAAGATCGCTGAGGTGGAGAGCTAGAGCGATCCGTGAGGCCGCGATGAAGTTGCGTAAGAAAGGGCCGGCGTAAAAGCCGGCCCTTTGCGATTCCAGTCTGCCCTCGCTCGCTAGAGCCTCCTTTGGCTCAAGAGACTCCAATGTCGTCGACTACTTCTTCTGCGTTGCGGCTACGACCGCCTTGGCCTCTTGTTCGATGGCCGACGACAGGGCTGCATGCTCCTCCTTGGCCAAACCGTGCCCCCCCTGACCCATTGCTGAGCCGGGTCCGAAGCCTCCTCCGAGGCCCCCCATCGCCATGTTCATCCCAAAGCCCCCGAGACCACCGCCGCCTCCCCGCATCAAGAGAGCCATCGGGCC
>JBGPFL010000070.1:0-11051 GCA_041483295.1 Blastocatellia bacterium
ACCGGGCCCGATGACGCCAATCACGATTATCACGGCATCTTCATCATGCGTGAGCGCCCGGGTGAGCAGTCGTTGGAAGCGGTGGGGCTAAATCTTAAGGACGTTGCGCCGACGGTCCTAGGCTTGCTGGGCGAGGCGGTGCCGGCCGACATGGACGGGAAGATAGTAACTCGGGAGCATCTCGCGAGCGACGGATAATCTTAGAGAAGGGCCAATCGCCCTGGGTACGCACGCTTCCAGCGTGCGACACTCGGCGCGGCGCCCCTTGGAATACAACTGGCCCTTCGCGGAGGACGCGCACGCTGGAAGCGTGCGTACCCAGGCAGAGGACAACCATCACAGAGCCGATAGAAATACAGGATCAATCCTCGAAACGCGGGCGCCTGTCCGCACTCAAGAGTTCAGTCCCGCTTCTCATCACCGTGATTGCCGGTCTGGGCTGCTATGGCTTATTTGTCAGACGCAGCGTCTGGCTGTCGGTTGTGGGCTACAGCGTGTCGCCGGCCGAGCGAGTATTGCAGGGCGAAGTTCCATATCGCGATTTCCTCTATAACTACACTCCGGGAACGCTCTGGCTCAATGCATTGCTGATGAAGCTCTTCGGTGCGACGCTGATGACCGTCAACGCCGGTCTCTTCGTGTTCAAGGTCGCCACGCTGGTCACACTGTTTCACATCGCGAGGCGATTGACTAATCAATGGGCTGCGCTCGTTCCGGTTGCACTAACCCTGGCCTGGCTCGGTCACCAGTACATCTTCGGGGTTGTGCCGACTCAATATTCGCTGTTGTTCGTGTTGGCTGGAATGGGTCTGATGCTCACCTATGATCGGAGCGGGAGACTCAAGTGGCTTTTCCTTTCCGGTCTCGCGATAGGCATAGTCTTGATCTTCAAGTACAACGTGGGCCTGTTGCTGCTGGCCGCCGGCACGGGAGCAATAGCGGGCAGAGAAGTCGTCGGACGAAACGGAGAAACAAGGGTATCTCGAAGGGTTCTGATGGCTGTTGGACGCTCCTCGATCTATTGGGCCGGTTTCGGAGTCGCGGTTACGGCGCTGATCGTATACATGGCATCCAACGGCGCGCTTTCGGCCATGATCAATCACTTCCTGCACCATGCGGCCGAGTATTCGGAATCCAGATCGGTGCCATTACCTCGACCCAGGCAATTACTGCCCGTGGTCGCCGGTCTGCTCGTCGTAGTGGCCGGCGGATACCTCGTGATTCGCAGAGCGCCTAAGCTGTTCGCTGCCTACGCGATCACGATCATCGCGCTCGGTTGCGGGGTCTTGTTGGTACCTGGCCGAGCCTACATCCTGAAGCAGTCGGCGGGCGCTGCGGTAGCCTACCTGCCCCTCGCTCTCTTTGCGGCGATTGTCTGGCTGGTCGTGTGGCGGCTCGTCAAAGGCCCAGGAGGCGCCGAGGACAGGCAGCAATGGTGGCGGACATACGGAGCGATCCTCATCGTCGCGTTGTTCACCCTCGGCGCCTACCTCGAGATGTATCCTCGAGCTGATGAATACCATCTGGTACGAGTGCTGCCGGCGGTCTTTCTGCTGTTGGTTCTCTTCATCAATCTTACTCTGACTTCGGTGACGAACTACTTTCGACGATATGTCGAGGAGCCGAGTCGGCCTGCAGTATTGGCGGTGTCGGCGCCGCTTGTGCTTTTGGTGGTTGCCGGTCTGTACGGCACATGGGGTCCTCACTTTGATGCCAGATTCAACTTCATCGACCGTAAGGCGCTTTCAATCGAGCGCGCGCGAGGTATGCTGGTGAGCGGCAGACAGGCAGAGTTCATAGAAGGCCTGGCTCGCTCGATCGAAGAGAACAGCTCGCCGGATGATTACGTCTTCTCGTTCGCGCAGCGGGGCAGCGGCTTTTACTTTCTTAGCGGGCGGAGGAATCCGACCCGATTCGTCTGGTGGCGGTCGGTTGGAATTGACGGGCAGGACCGCGAGGCCGTGCTTGCAATGATAGCCGACAGGCGTCCCCGGCTGATTCTGCTTCAGGACAGTCTGACCAACAAACGCGTGCGCGAGACGGTGATCTCGAACTATCATCAGGTGTCCGCGGTGACTGATATAGCGGTGTATGAGAGGAATCAGTAGGAATTGCGAAATGCGAAATGCGAAATGCGAAATTACGGGACCATGAAGTAGCGGGTCTGTAATTTCGCATTTCGAATTTCGCATTTCGAATTTCCCGTTTCTTCCGAGGTGAAATGTACAAAGGAAGCCTCATCGCAGTAGTGGTGCCGATTCACAACGAGGAAGGTCATCTAGAGCAGGCGATCGAGCGCATACCGGCCTACGTCGACGTGATTGTGGCCGTCGATGACGGCAGCAGCGACTCGACATGGGAGCAGCTTTGTCGGGTGGAGAACGCAAAGCTAGTCAGGTTGAGACATGAGCAGAATCGCGGGGTGGGAGCGGCAACCAAGACCGGCTACGCCTGGGCGCTTCGCACCAATGCGGATTTCATAGCAGTAATGGATGGCGATGGGCAGATGGATGGCAGGGACTTATGGCGATTGCTGGAAGGAGCAGCGCTGGGAGCCGACTACGTCAAGGGAAATCGGTTTCTGCACACTTCAACCATCTACCGCATGCCCCGTGCTCGCTACATTGGAAACAGGGTGTTCAGTTGGCTCACCCGGCGAGTTGCGGGCTTCGACGGCAGTCTCGACGCACAATGCGGCTACACCGTCGTTCGGCGCGCTTCGCTCATGCGAATGAGCCTGGAAGGGCTTTACGATCGCTATGGATTCCCAAACGAGATGTTCTTCGGCGCCCGCCGCGCCGGCCTTACAGTCTGCTCGGTCCCGGTGAGGACCATCTACGGCGATGAAGTCTCTGGCATCAACCCGTTCACTGCAGTTCCGACGATACTCTTCTTGATCGCGCGCAGCTACATTCGCAGAAGACTGGGATCAGGAGCCCGGCGCTTCATTCCTATTCCGGACAGACAGAGCAGCGCGATAGATCAGTGAGCGACCTCTAGTTGTAGCGAGCGACCTGAGACCGTCGAGAGACTGATGGATTCTGACAGACCAAACTTACTGATCCTGACCAGCTCGTTTCCGCGCGGCCCGAGCGACGAGACGTGCGGTTACATTCGCGACTTCGCCAGAAGCCTCTCGAGTGAGTTCAAGGTGCGGGTGCTGGCTCCGCCTGACGTCTCGGCTGAAGACTGGCCAGCCGACAGTTTCACGCTTGTGAGATCGCGGCCCCTACTGGGAGCGCTTGAACCTTTTCAGGGCAGCAGGGACCTGAACGACCGGTCGAGCCGCAACCCTCTCGCGAAACTGGCGCTGATGCTGTCGCTCCTCTCCTTTGCTTTCAGAGCGTTCATGCTCGCTCGCCAAGCGGATGTGATCTGCTCGCACTGGGTGGTTCCCTCCGGATTGATAGGATCGCTGCTCGCCCGCGTTCTAAAGAAGCCTCACATCGTTGTCGAGCACTCCGGCGGGGTTCATCTCCTGTCCCGAGTGCGTGCCGGACGATGGCTTGCCCGCTTCATCGTCGGAGGAACCAAAAAGGTCGTCGTGGTCAGCTCGGACCTGCGATGCAAACTGGTTGCGCTCTCTCCTCAAACCGGCGATAAAGTCGACGTCATACCGATGGGAATAGCCATCGGCCACGGAGGCGCAGAGGGACTTGGAAACGACGGGGAAGAACGCGTGGCCGGACCCGGGCGAACGATACTGTTTGTCGGCCGGCTTGCTGAGATCAAGGGTATTGAAGTTCTCCTGCGTGCCGCCCAGGGGGAAGCCTGGCGTCTGCTCATCGCCGGGGAGGGCGTAGGGCGCCGACGTCTCCAGGATCTTGCCGAGGGGCTCAAGCTTGACGCGTGCTTCATTGGCCACGTGGACAGAACGGAGCGGGAGCGACTCCTTACACTCGCCGACGTGGTGGTGATCCCCTCGATCGTGTTGCCTGACGGCCGAACCGAGGGTGTGCCGGTGGCTTGCCTGGAGGCTCTGGCGGCGGGCCGGCCTGTGATCGCCTCGCGTGTTGGAGGTCTTCCTGAAATAATAGCCGACGGCGAGAACGGACTGCTGGTCGAGCCTGGCGATTCCGATATGCTGCGCGAAACGTTGAAGCGCGTACTGAGCGATCGGTCCCTTCAGCAGCAATTGGGCCTAAATGCTCGGCGGACAGCTCTGCGCTTCGATTGGGCGCACTCGAGTATGAGGTTCGCCGCAATCATCAAAGGATCCCTGAGGAAGAATGATCAGGACATCGACCCTCGAAGATTCCGGGCCCGAAGCGCCAAGGGATGACATCGCGAGGCTGGCGGGACGCGGCACGATCTTCATCACCGCCGCGAAGGTTTGGTTCATTGTCACCGGCTACGGCATTTACTTCGCCCTGCCGAGGCTGCTGAGCGTCGAACAGTGGGGACTCTATGTGGTCGTCATTGCCGTGGTCTCCGTCGTCAACGCAGTTATTGTCACAGGCACTTATCAGACGGTCTCGAAGTATGTCTCCCAGGAAGAAGAGAAAGCGGATTCGGTAAAGACAGCAGCGCTCAGGCTCCAATTACTGGTCGGCGGCGGGGCGTCGCTCGGCTTTTTTCTGTTGGCAGGCGTTATCGCCGGTTATCTCAACGACCAGCGGCTGACTGCTTACCTGCGCCTGGCGTCGTTGGTCACGCTGTCGTACTCGTTCTATGCGGTTTTCACGGGATACTTCAATGGGCGTCGAAGGTTTCTGGAGCAGGCGGGACTGGATGCTGCATACTCTACCCTCAAGGTAGTGTTTATCGTGTTGTTTGTGTGGTTGGGCTATGGGGTCGCGGGAGCTGTTTCGGGCTTCGCTCTGGCGGCCGCCAGCGTGCTGGTGCTGTCGGGCATCGTAGCAGGGAAGGGGAGTCGAAGAGGCGTGGTGAGGCAGTTCGACCTATTCAGGTTCCAGGCCTACCTGTTACTCTCAACGCTGGTAATCAACCTGCTACAGCGGGCTGACCTGTTTCTGATCAAGGCTCGTTCAGCATCCGATGCCACGACGGCGAGCGGGAACGCCGGTTATTACGCCGCAGCCACCGCCCTCGCGGGTGTCACTTACCAGATCATTATCTCGGTTACCTTCGTTATCTTTCCCCTCGTATCCCAGGCTACTTTCGCCGGGGACCGCGCGAAGACGCGGATGTATATTTCGAACACGATGCGGTACACGCTGATGGTCATGGCGTTGGTGGCTACGCTGTTATCGGCGAACGCGGCCGAGGTTCTGCATGTCGTCTACACCGATGACTACCAGGTTGGAGCGGCCGCGCTAAGCGTGGTGGCTTACGGGATGCTGCTGTTCGGGTTGCTGTACGTCCTGACCACGATCATCTCGGCGAGCGGCCGTCCGAGGGCATCTCTCTTGATTGGAACTTTCACGCTTGCGGCCAGCGGCGTGTTCAATTTCGTGCTTATTCCCGGATACGGACTGACGGGGGCTGCTGTTGGCACTACTGTGGCGATGTTCCTCGGCGCGCTCGTATCCAGCGGCTACGTCAAGAGGACTCTGGGTGCGTTCTTGCCCTGGGCCTCTGCGTTTCGAATTGCGGGCTGCGCCCTCGGCGTATTTGTGGCGTCGAGGTTGCTGGTTCCGGGGTCGAGATGGCTTATCGTGCTTCAGCTTGGGGCGATGGCGGCTCTTTACGTCGTGGGGCTGATTGTTACCGGTGAGTTGAGCAGAAATGATCTGAAGGCGGCTAAGAGAATTGTCGCGTGAGAAATGCTTCGCGAGGCGCCCGCCGACCCTAGCAGGCAAGGGGCGCGGATCAGACCCTCCTTCCCCGGCGCTCCTCTGCGGTTGATTCTTTTCCGGCCGCCCTGGTACGGACTATTACCTCAGCCTCTTTTGTTGGCGGCGTTCGTTCGCCCGGCTCTCGGCGAGCGAGCGAACAACCTTCAGGAGGACCTGACGCGCGTGTGCAGGCAGTTCCGCCAATTCCTGTACGAGATTCGCCAGCTCACGGTCAGAAACAATTCTGCGCATCAGGTCCAGGAGCGCCAGAGGCTGCAGTCCCTTGCTGTTTGCGTCGCCGGCTTCTTCCGACTTCGGAGACAATCCGCGGGCCACGCGGAATACTTTCTCCTCGCTCTCTCCAAGCCCGCGCGCAAGCGCCTTCAGCTTTCCCACGGAAGGGTTGGCATAGCGGCCGTTAACGATGGCGCCGACATATCCCTGAGTTATCCTTCCGCCCGAATCGCGTTGTACGTCCCTGAGCGACAGCCGCTTCTCCGCCAGAATCCGGCGAACGTAGCGGCTCAGTTCCTCTTCTTTGCCAAGTATCCTGTTCACTTTGCCTAAAATACTGGTTGACATGTTCCACTCCGTCACGTAGTATCCGCCTAGTATATTATGCAATTGACAAAATTACTAGGCAGAAGTGAAGCGCTAGTGGGGGAACAAATGGTTGCGGTAGAAAAAGCGATTCTGGGCGGAGACATTGACGGTGAGTGTTCGGAATGCAAAGGAACCGGGATAGTCACTTATTGGAGCGAGATCACCTTCTTTGAGGATCGGCGCAGTTGCCGCCGATGCGATGCCGGTCTTCACGTCGAAACCCAAATCAAAAACATCATCAATCGAACGAAGGTCGACAAGCGGCTCCGCTCTCTGTGAAAGGTGCGCTCACCCGGGACGCCTCGTTTTTAAGCCAAACCGTCACACCACGACTGTAGGGATTATTGTGATTAAACCGCAGCCGTGTTCCGCAGGTAGACAAGCCTGAGTCCATCCAGGGTCAGATCCGCATCAACTGCTTCTACTAACGCGCATCCCTTGCTTATCAGCGGAGCGAGTCCCCCAGTAGCGATTACCCGGGCTTCGCCGCCCAACTCCCCGATCATCTTCTCCAACACGCCATCAACCAGCGCAACGTTGCCATAGTAAAGCCCCGATTGAATGCTCGCCGTTGGGTTTCTGCCAATCACTCTGTCGGGCCTGCGAATGTCCACCCTCCTCAAGCGCGCCGCGCGCTGATACAACGCGTCGGCCGAGATCTGGATGCCGGGGAAGATGACGCCGCCCAGATACTCACCCTCGCGCGAGATGGCATCGAAGGTGGTCGCGGTCCCGAAGTCGACAACAATACAAGGCGCCCCGTACTTTGATATCGCCGCAATGGCGTTCACGATCCGATCTGCGCCGACCTCCTCCGGGTCGTCATACAAAACCGGCATCCCGGAGTTGCCGGCGCCAACGAACAGGGGTTTGACCTTGAAGTAGACCTCGGCCATTTTGTTCAGCGTGAAGTCGAGGGAAGGCACCACCGAAGAGATCGCGATGTCGGTGATCGCAGAAGAATCAATGTTGCACATCTGAATGAGCGTGCGGCACATGATTCCGTACTCGTCCACCGTGCGATGGCGTTCGCTCGTCAGTCTCCAACTGTGGGTGAGCTGCGGCCCATCATAAATTCCAAGGGTCGTGTTGCTATTGCCTACGTCCAGAACAAGTAGCATGGTTCCTCACACATCGCCCGAGCAGGTTCCCCGGCGTGCCGCCGCCGCGAAGCTTCCGTCTCGGGATAGTGAAAAAGCGCTGACCGCCCGCCGAGGCCCTACACGGCCTGCAGGCTCACCTCGCCGGATACGATCTCGCGGATCTGACCGTCATCCAGTTCTACCATCAGAGCGCCGTTCGACGTAAGTCCGCAAGTCGTGCCCTCGACCGATCCCTCCGGCGATGTAATTCGCACTTGGCAGCCTCGCGCATAACTTGAAAGCTCCTCCCATCGTCGGATCGCAAGCTTAGGGTCGGTGGTCGCCGCGCGATACCACCCGTCGGCTCTGGCGAGCAGCGGTTTCAACACGTCCCCCAGCGCGATCTCATATCCCAGCTCGAGAAACAAGGAAGTTGCAGGTTGACTGAGATCGGGGGGAAAGTCCCTCTGCGAAACATTCACGCCTATCCCCAGCACAGCGTACTGCAACTGATCACCCTCGGTCGCAGACTCGACCAGGATTCCGCAAATCTTGCGGCCGCCCGCCATGACATCATTGGGCCATTTTATGTCCGCTGCAACTCCGAAGTCTGCGATGAGGGTCTCGGCGACCGCGACTGCCGAAGCCAGTGTAATGACCGGCGACTCGCGGGCCTTGATGCGGGGTCGAAGTACTATTGAGAGGTAGAGACCCTCGCCGCCCGGTGATAACCACGAGCGGCCCTGGCGTCCATGGCCTGCGGTCTGCTCGAAGGCCAACACCCCTACTCCTTCGCTCGCACCCGAAGCGGCCAACTCGCGCGCAACTTCATTGGTGGACGGCAGGCTGTGGTAACAAAACAGGATTGATCCAAGCTCTGGCATTGATGCGTGATGCGCACTGCGTGAATAGAAGCAAGTTCCCTCGCTAAATGCGGGCGTGCGAGTCTCAATTCCGGCGTTTTGCAAGAAACGCTTAGGAGAAGAATCAAGCTATCGGCGCACACTCTTCACTCGCCTTGTCCCGCGCCTCTGTTCCCGGATCAGTTTAACGCTCCTCCGCGCCACGTGCCACCGTCATGCACACTTGTCAGTTTCGCATTGCGAGCTCAAAGAATCGGTTGGTAGCGTTGAGCGCTGCCTTGCATGCGGTAGCAATGTCGCTCTCCTGAACCTGGCAACTCCCAAAGACTTGGACATCCCTGCCCTCAAAATCGACGTCCACGAGCACGGCGATGAGGTCCTTTCCCAACGCGTTGACATGATCCAGGTCGGCAACGTGGCACTTGAAACGACCTTCAGCCGCGTCTTCCACGGCCAGCAGTGCGGCGATCGCCGCCGCCTTCAAAGGACCCAACCCGGCGGTGGCTCCCGAGGCGGAGGCTTGAACGACGCGTCCCGCGTGTGTAAGAGTGACTTCGACTCGACACTGCCCGAGGTCTTCATCTACTAGCTGCGCGCGTTCGAACCGAAGGCGCTTTTGGCTGAGATCCATTGTGACTCCGCTCTTTGCCACCTGATCGCTCGCCTGGCCATTCCGCTCTGTCTCAGCCGCAGGTGTAGAAGATCAAGCAGCCTGATCGTCAACGGGAACCAATAACCGAGACGCGTAACGAGACCCTACAGGGAGGCGATCTTCAGACTGATATCTACCGAGGCAGCCGAATGGGTAATGGCACCGACAGATATGAGGTCGACTCCGCACTCGGCCAGCTCGCGAACAGTTTCGAGACTGACGCTCCCGGATGCTTCTATTAATACACCAGGAGCATTGGATCTGGTTAGGGCGACGCACAGCGCGACCTCCTGAGGCGACATGTTGTCGAGCATTACCACATCGGCTCCGGCGGCGATGGCCTCCCGCAACTGAGATTGATTGGCGACCTCGACTTCGATCTTCATAAGGTGCGGAATAGAAGTGCGGGCCAGTGCGATCGCGCGTCGCACTCCTCCTGCCAAGGCAATGTGATTATCCTTGATCAGTACGCCGTCATCCAGTCCGAAGCGGTGATTGTGGCCGCCGCCGACTCTAACCGCGTATTTCTCCAGCAGCCTCAACCCAGGCGTGGTCTTCCGTGTGTCGACTACCCGGGCACTGGTGCCCGCGATTCGGTCGACAAATGCCCTGGTCAGCGTCGCTACGCCTGAGAGTTGCTGCATGAGATTGAGCGCCGTGCGCTCGCCGGCAAGGAGGACGGCAGCAGGCCCCTTGATGCCCGCGAACTCGGTACCCGCCGCAATGCTGTCTCCATCATAGACCCGCGACTCGAGTTCAATGTTGCCGTCCAGCGTCGAGAAGACCGCTTCCGCGATCTCGAGCCCGCACAGCACGAAATCCTGTTTGGCCAGGAAGCGCCCACGCGCGCGCAGTCCGCCCCGCACCACTGCCTGAGTAGTGATATCTCCGCGCCCAAGATCTTCCTTTAGCAGATCACTCGCGTAGGCGTAGATTATTCCAGGGTCGATTTCCACTCTCTCCTCGTAGTGCTGAGTACTGAGTACTGAGTGCTGGCTCTCAATAGACGACTCAGAACTCAGCACTCAGTACTTCCCAAGCGTGCTTCTAAGCGTCTCGATCTCCGCGATCAATTCGCCATGCCGGTTGCGCGCCTGATCCACCACGTCACGCGGCGCGCGCTCAACAAAGGACAGGTTGTCCAGCCTTGAAGCGAGCCCTTTTGCTTCGTCTTCTTTTCGCACCAGCTCTCTCGATATCCGCGCTCGCTCCTTTTCAGGGTCTATCAGCCCTTCGAGCGGCACCGCCACCTCGATCCCCCCAACCACGTCTCGCACCGCCCCTTCCAGGGCGGGCAGCCTGTCCGCGATGAAGATCTCTTCAACACGAGCCAGGCGTTTTATGTGGTGACTGTTCTCGTTCACCAATACCGCCGTGTCCTGATCGCTGACGGCAAGATGCAGCCTCACTCTGCTCTGGAGCGGAATGTTCTTCTCAGATCGAATGTTTCGCACCTTGGTGATCAAAGCGATCAACGTCTCCATCTGCTCGCGTGCCTTCGCCTCATCACGTCCAGCTTCAACTGCAGGGAAGGCCGCCACCATTATCGAGTCGCCGTCATGAGGAAGCCTCTGCCAGAGCTCCTCGGTTATGAACGGCATCAGCGGATGAAGCAGCCGCAGGCTCGTCTCGAGCACATAAGCAATCCGCTCTCGGGCGTTGCGCACCTCCAATGAGTCTTCCGCTGACGCCACGAGCGGTTTCGACAGCTCGATGTACCAGTCACAGAAGTCGTCCCAAAAGAAGTGATAGAGCGTCTGGGCGGCCTCGTGAAAGCGGTATTCGTCCAGCGCCCGAGTCACCTGCTCGATTGCCGCGTTCAACTTCACTCGTATCCAACGATCCGCAAGCGCATCTGAGGGCGCCCACTTCGCCGCGGGGCGCCCTTTGGGATCTCCCAGATTCATGCAGACGAATCGGGTCGCATTCCATATCTTGTTCGCGAAATTGCGGGCCGACTCCATCTTCGACTCCTGCACGGTCATGTCATTGGAGCCTGCCGCCATGCTTGCCAGCGCGAAACGCACCGCATCCGTGCCGAACCTGTCGAAGAGGTCGAGCGGGTCGATGATGTTGCCCTTCATCTTCGACATCTTCTCCCCGTTCGCATCGC
>JBGPFL010000071.1:0-10975 GCA_041483295.1 Blastocatellia bacterium
AGGCGAAGACCGAGAGCAGATGAGTGTCGTTATTGTAGTCGCGGCGAAGCCAGCGCCAGGCAAGCCGGTAGGCGCTTGCCAGCTCCTCAAGCGGAGCCGGGCGCAGCTCAGGGTGCTGCCCGAGGAACGCCGCAATCTCCAAAGTGTCGATGTAACTCACGACACCGAGACTTCTCCCCCAGGGGTAGCCGTACCCATCGGGTGAAAGGAGATCCCACCATAGTCGCATCTGCGCCGCGAGCGTCGGCCGCAGCGCATCCAGAATGTCCCGGCGCCCGGCCATTTCAGCCGAATACCAGATGAAACGGGCATACTCGTTTGAATATCGATCGAATCGGCCGGTGGGCGGCGCGTCGTCGGCGTACAGGCTGCCGCTGGTGAACTGATGTGCCGCCCGATCGAGCAGGTCGTCGAGCATTCCTCGCTCAGGCAGCACACCCAACTGATAGTCGATTGCCGCTATGCGCGCCGCTACCCCGAGATAGTTCTCCGGAAGGTGGATGACCTGTCTGGTCTTCGAATCATAGAAACTGGCCGGATCGAGCAGCTTGCGCCATGCGGCCCGCTCCGCCTCAGTTAGTTGCTGCCATACCGGATTGCTTTTCAGATCAGCGCCGAAGTGCTGCAGCGCTTGCGCCGCATAGAGCTGTGAAAAGGCCTTGCCGCCGGCCCTGCCCTCTACCAAACCGATCTGGCCGACCCACCTGGCGAGGTCGCGGCCTGCCAGCGTGCGCTCGCCGGTCAACTCCGAGTAGGCGGCGAGTCCGCGCATGAAAGCGCCCCAGGTAAACTCGCCCGTGGCCAACGCTCCGTGGACGCGTTCCGGCGGCGGGTCCAACGTCTTGATCGCACCGAGGTGGGCAGCCAACTCGTCGCGAAGAAATTGATTGATCTCCGAGCGCAGGGCCGCCGTTTCAATGGCCGGAGACAAGCGAGGCAGGGTCAAAGACAAGACAGGTCGAGGGAAGAATCCAGCGCCGATTGACATCAGCCACAACAACGCCTGGATTTGCTTCTTCCGCCTCATACCTTGTTCCGTTGCGCCCCTCTGCGGGTGTTGAATGGTAAAGACCGCTAGGCAACTGCGGGCGCCGCGTATGCCGGCGCGCTTACCAGAGCTGCCGCGCCTCGCAGCCGCGGCTGGTCCTCGGCCGGGACCACTCTGAAATCCGTGTCAACAGCGGCCGGTGAGAGGGCCCGCTCGGCAAGCGCGTTGCGCACAGCCGGTTCAATCAAGTCCCAGGCCGCCATGATTTCACCGCCGATGTAGATGCGTGTCGGGTCGATCGCGTTGATGATTGAAGCGAGGCCGAGACCCAGATAGCGTGCGGTCGACTGCACCGCGGCTATGGCTTTCGCATCCCCCGCGCGCGCTCTGACGATTAGATCCTCGATCGTGAAGGTAGCGATCTCCGCCGGGATGGCTTTCATCTCTTGCAGATTGCGCCCAAAGTAACGCGAGAGCGTAGCGAGGTTTGAGATATAGGCCTCCCAACACCCGGTGGCGCCGCAGGAGCAGCGAGGTCCGTCAATGCTGAGGGGAACGTGTCCGAACTCACCGGCGATGTTATGCCGGCCTCGCAGGACTTCGCCATTAATTACGATGCCGACCCCAACACCATCGGATACGCTGACGAAGACAAGATCCCCGATTGCGCTCGCATTCCCCCGGGTGGCCCACATCTGCGCCAGCGCGCATGCCCTGCCGGAATTTTCGACGTGGACCGGCAAACCGGTTGCGGCCGCGAGCGGCTCCCGAATATCGACATCCCGCCAGCCGAGAGTCGGGGCATTGATGACCCGACTTGTGAGGCTGTCGGTCATGCCCGGGACCACCACGCCGATACCTTCACAGGTACCGACCTCTTTGTGATCTGAAAGGATTTTCTTGATCCTCTTGCTCAACTCGGCGATGAGTCGCTTAGGATCTCGCTCGGAGGGAAGACTGCCCGCGGCGACCAGTTGCCGCCCGACAAGATCGGTTACCTGAATGTAGGTGCGCGAAGCTCTGATATCGACCGCGACCACGCAGCGCTCCCGCGAATCGATATAGAGGAATGTTGGCTTGCGACCTCGGTGACTCTCTCCAGTCGTGCCTTCGAAGACGAGAGCTTCAGCCAGCAGCTCATTGACGAGTCGACTCACAATCCCGCGGCGTACGCTCATTATGCGTGCCAGGTCGGCGCGCGATATGGGCTGATGGGTGCGCACGAGGTTCAGCACGATCTGGCGGTTGATCTCACGAGAGGTACCCCGCGTTGCGATACGGAAGCTGTTGGGATTAATCTTTCGCATGGTGCTGCTTTAATCTCAGATTGTAACTATTAGGTCGTTCGTACGAAGACCGGCATCGATATCAAACTGAAGCTTCTCTCAGGCCGGACTGCCGCAACCCGTTCGCAAGTCGGGCACCCTACAAGGCTGAATAGTGCAAATCTTTAGGGCTTGTGCGTTGTCACGCCGCGAAACCGAGATCCAGAACCAACGTCGAATCCGTTGCATAAACAGGTAACGGTTCCATCCCTGCCACCAACTTTAGTCAGTCCCGCATGTTCCCCCGCGAACTATTTGTCACAACGTGGGACATTATATTCAGGTTCTGATTTTTGTCAAGGAATATCTCGGAAGGGTAGGCGGAGGGGTTTCGGGTTTCGGGTTTCGGGTTTCGGGTTTCGGGTTTCGGGTTTGTCGTCTCCGTTTTGCGTTTGCGTTTTGCGGAACCCGAAACTCGAAACCCGAAACGCGAAACGGCTTTCAGCCGGCACACACGCGAGGCCCGCGACCGAAACCCTTCGCGCCGATTGATCCGAGGAAGGCACATCCATACATGATCAGCGCAAGCACATATAGAAACCGAAAGCCGAAGTACATGGAGTTGTACTCCAGGAAGCCGCCAAGCATCGCGCCGAGCAGGTTCGAAGAGAAAGCCGTTGCCACAGACGGGGACCTTCCAAGCTCCGCCGAAAAGGCGAATCCAGAAAAGAATAGTGGCATCGTCAACACCAGAGTCATCATTGTTCGACCCAGCCAGGGCGCCGAAATACTCAGGCCCTGCGAGCGCCAGAGGAAACCGACAAGCAACGAGGCCGAGACGAGGCCGTACGTAATCAAGGGATGAAGGGACCCTACTCTGATGACCAGTAAGTTGGCTAAGAACGCCATTATCAGAATAGCCGCGATCACTGCTCCGATAACGATCCAGGTACTGCCGTAAACGAGAGCAAGTTCGGTAATTCCTTTGGTCTCCACCAGCATAAAGCCTGCTCCCAAGAAGAAACACGGCGCCGAAAACCCACCGCCCGACCCGGGAGTAAGTTGACGTATGAACACAACCGAGATAGCCAGCAGTATCAGGATCATCACAATGTATGAGAGCGGATATTTCCTCACGGGCATATAGAAGAAGGGCCAATCATCCGTGGATTTGTCCGCTCGAGTTCCACTGTCGGCAAAGGTAGCCGTTGTTTCTCTGATCCCGGTAGATTCATCGAAGGATTGCCCTGCCAATCCCTCGCCGATCACGAAGACAAAGTCCCAACTCTGGAACGCCTGATACACAACCGGCGACTGGCCATCGAAGGCTTCCTGGAGCATCAAGAACAGCTTGCGCCCCAACTCCGTTCTCAATAGCGCAAAACTCAGGCAGATCACTCCCCCGCTCTTCAGCCTGGCTCGCGCTTCGCGAAAACCTTCAACGGTGTAGACAAAGCTGTCCATTCTGATACTCGACATGCCGGACAGTAGAGTATGAGAATCAAGGAGACCATACACAATCAGATCGTACTTCTTGTCGGTATGCCGAATGAATGCTCTGGCATCGGCGACGACCGGATTGACATTGTCGGCCCGGTAGGGAGATTCGGGATGCAGCAATTGTCCGTAGCTCAAGATAGCGGGATCAATTTCGACCGCATCGATCTGCCCGGCGCCGTTTCTTAACGCGGCGGACACATCATTGCCGGTTCCGCTACCCACTATGAGCACATCCTGCGGATTGGTCTTAAAACTGTAAGGTAACCCATAGAAGTCCGCCCACTGCTTCTCTTTGCCCAAATCCCAGAGCGACTGGAAGTAGTTGTTATTGACTCTCAGTTCGGGCGTGCCATTTGCGCGAATAGTCATGGTGAGAATCTGGTATGGAGAATATACGTCGACTTCGTTTGGGCGAATAGGCAACGATAGAGATGCCAGGAGGATAACCGCTGCCAGAGCCGAGGGGAGCAGGCCGGCGACATTGTGGTAAAGAAATGCCATCAACGCCAAAGCAGCCAGGAGAATCCACATGGAAGGCGGCGCCCACATGAATGAGACGCAATAGAAAAGAACGATGCCCAGTAGACTGCCTGTCAGATTCCAGCCATAGGATTTCAGCTTCGGCTGTCGCGTCATCAATCGCGAGGCCAGGTGTCCGAGCGGGATGAAGCAGAGCGCATTGAAGGCGAAGATCGCACCCAGGAAGCCATAGACTGTGAGAATGTGAGGCGCGGAGTCGGCCTGTTCCAATCCGAACGTGAGTTGCTCTGAGAGTGGATTCTGTAAGAGATTTGCCACTTCCGTAAAGCGGAGCAGATGCATAAGGATGATTTGAAGCGCCAGAAAGGGCAGGACAAGCGGAGTAGTGAGCGGGCGTCTGGAAGCCTGAGCGTAACCGATGCCGAGGCCGAGAAAGCATGACAGGAGGCTTACATTCTTGAAGTACGCGAACAATTGAAAGAACGAGCCGTGCAAACGAATCGCCATCAGTTCCGTGTAGAGGCCCAGGCCGGCAGCGAGAGCGATCCATAGCCAGATATGCCGATCCGGTAAAGCGTCTACGGCGTCCGTATGATTCTCGAGGTGCTTGCGTACTATTGGCCACCAGCGGTCGCGTGTGAGCCAGCAGAATCCGGCAACGATCAAGGGCGCCACCGTCACGATCGAGACTTTGAGGGGGTTGTAGCCCTTCTGAATATACTGCCACGAAGAACCGAAGCAGAAGATCAAGTAGCCTGCGAGAGTTACCGCAGTGATCCACCTGAGAGCCGACCATGCGCCCTTCGAATCATTGAGATCGGTCGTCACGATATGCCTCTCAATGCTGCTGTTTTCTCATGACCTTCACGGGAACAATAAAGATAAGCCAGCGATGCCGCAACATAGAACCGGGCCGATTGATACGGTCCATGACTCGCGCCTCGGGCAGAGGAGAAATGCCGCTCCCGGGGTCAGGCCCGCTATTTTGCGTTCTCCGTCAACCCGGCGCGGTCTAAGCTGCATGGTCGTTGGGGTCAAAGGCCCGCGATTTGCGATTCTCCGACAACCCGGCGCGGTCTCTGGTGTCGCTTGGGCGCTCGAATCGCAAAATAGCGGGCCTGACCCCAACTCCCCATTTCCACCGCTCGCAAAGGCCCGCAAGTGGATCAGCCGCACGCCTCCGTTCAGAAAAAAAGCGATTGACAAGAATAATAATCGCGGCATATAGTTCGCTACTCGAACTTAACCGTACGTGGTGCTATCTGCGAATTGAAGGAGTGCTGCGGCAGTTTTTTGAGGGCGAGGGCGGATTTCAATAGCACAGTGTGACCGCTTACGAGGCGCACCGATGATGCGTTCCGTGTCGGTACCGGGTTTGACCTTCCCGCTCGCGCGCGGCCGTTGAGGTACGATTACGGTTCGGACGGCGTGCTCAGAAGGTTCGGGTTCCTGCACAGTGGTAGCTGCATGCGAAAGATTGATCTGACGAATTTTCGGGTGGCAACGAGCGAAACCGCCCGCGACATTAACCGCCGCATCATGCTCAACCTGATACGGAGTCATCAGCCCATTTCGCGGGCCGATCTGGCTCGGCACTCAGGGCTTCAACGCAGCACCGTCTCGATGATAGCCGAGCAATTGATCAGAGAGAGCTGGGTGACCGAGGGAGCGAGGGGCCATGCCCCGCGGGGACGCAGGCCGCGATTCCTTCACTTGAATCAAGAGCGGGTAGGAATCATAGGCATCAATATTCGTCCTGCCGCAACCAAGATTGTTCTTGCCGATGTGGACGCACATTTCACCGCTCAGGAATCGATGCCCACGGCCCACAATCCGGAACAGTTCATCGAAGAGTTATGTTCGCGCCTGTCCAATCTGATCAAAACCCACCCCGGAATCTACTACGAAGGTATCGGCGTGAGTCTGCCCGGCCGGGTTGATTTGGCATCCCAGAAGCTTGTGTTCGCCCCCAATTTAGGGTGGAAGAACGTGGATCTGAAGACTCCGCTTGAAAAGGCGACGGGCCTGCCGGTGGAGTTGGAGAACGCGGCCAATGCCTGCGCACTGGCGGAAGTCTGGTTCGGCCGTCACCCCGAAGGGGTTCGCGATCTGATTGCCGTAACCGTCTCCGAAGGGATCGGGGGCGGCATGATCATGAATGGCCAACTGGTCCGAGGGTCCACCGGAGCGGCCGGCGAGTTCGGCCACATTTCCCTGATCGAGGACGGCCTCGAATGCCGGTGCGGCAATCGCGGCTGCTGGGAACTCTATGCCTCGAATTCGGCTGGGGTGCGCTACTACGCTCAAGCAGTCTCACCAGGCCGCGCCGGAAGGGCCGGAGCGAGATCGCCTGAGTCTATCCCAACTTTTGATGACATCCTGCGCCTCGCGGGTCAGGGCGACGCTAAGGCGCTCGAAGCGATCGATCAGATGGCCCATTACCTTGGCGCGGGCATCGCTCAGCTTATCACCGGACTGGCGCCGGACGTCATCGTGCTTGTCGGCGAAGTTACTCGCCTCTGGAACCGAATCGGGCCAATCATCCATGAGGTCGTCAAGAGCCGTAGCTTCACTCACGCGAAGACCCGAATCGTTCCCGCGGATCCGTCCGCCCAGCCCAGACTGCGCGGCACGATCGCCCTGGTCCTCCAAAAACACTTCGGAGCGCCTTCAGTCGCCTGACAAAAGCGCAGGTTCTTTCTCAGTTTTGCTTCAAGAAGCTCGCTTGGATCTTTTGTTGCAGAGCCGAACTAATAATCTCAGCATTGATCGTTGAGGTTCGGCAGCCAGTCGCAATGGCCTCATTTGCACCACCGGCACCGCGATAGGTAACGAAAAACTGAAGTGGTGCATGGAAGGCTGAGAGATTGAAAGGGGTGTGGCCGAACAGCTTATGACACCGCCTGAGGCAGTGTTGAAGAGATCACATTGTCAGGACTAAGGAGGTAACTCGAATGTTTCATCTTGCCAAAGAATCATCAACGACAAGTCACTACCGCAGCAGGCGTAGGAGCGCAGGAAGTCCATCCGGCCAGGCTCGGTCGGGCGTCAGGAAACCAGCCACACAACCCGCAGTCTTGGCTGGGCTTCTGGCACTCTTTCTTTTGGCGTTGTCTATTCCGCACGCAGCTCGGGCCCAGGTACTGTACGGCTCGCTAACCGGCAATGTCACAGACCAGACCGGCGCCGTTGTATCGGGCGCCAAGATTGAAGTCGTGAACCTCGGTACGAGCGTCGCAAAGAGTGGGACCACTGACGATAGAGGAGTCTATCTATTCAGCGATCTTCAGCCCGGCGTGTACAGGGTGACAATCGCCGCCGCCAGTTTCAAGACTATGGAGCAAAAAGACCTCAGGGTAGACGCTAACACGGTGCGCCGCCTTGATGTGCAGTTGCAGGCGTCGGGGGTCAGTGAAACCATATCTGTGACCGCCCAGAATGCACCGCTTCAGACTGATCGTGCCGACGTGAACCTCACGCAGCCCGCCCGTCAGATCAATAACCTTCCGCTGTTCGGCAGCGTCGGTCGAAACTACCAGACTCTGATTTTGCTAATCCCGGGCACCTCAAGGAGCCAGGGGTTCGTCGGCAATGGCAGCGGCGAGGAAAACTCAGCCGCCGGCAACCCGCAGAGGTCAATCTCGTACAATGTCAACGGCGTGTCGCGTTTGCAGAACAACACCAGGATAGATGGCTCGAGCGTCATTTACCCGTGGCTGCCGACCAACACCGTTTACGTGCCGCCAGCGGAGTCCATCCAGGAGGTGAACATCGTCACCAACGCCTTTGACGCCGAGCAAGGGCTTGCGGGCGGAGCAATGGTCAACGTAACCATCAAGACGGGAGGGAACGACTTCCACGGCGTCGGCTGGGGTTACGACACGAACAGCCGCTTTCAGTCGCGCCGCTTTTTTCAACCCGTGAACCAGCCGCAGGTCCCCAAGAATATCCTTGGGCAGTTCGGCTATGCCCTCAGCGGCCCGGTCTATCTGCCAAAGATCTTCAACGGTAAGAACAAACTGTTCTTCTTCACCGATCTTGAGCGCACGACACAGCGGAACTCGGCGGGCGGCACGGCCACCGTCGCGACTGCCAGCCTGCGTCCGGATGGCAGTGGCAACGTCAACTTCACGGGCACCGGGATCACCGTTTACGACCCGCTGTCGAACGCCAACCCGGCGCTACGCACGCCCTTCCCTAACAACACGATTCCGGCGAACCGGATCGACATCGCGGCTATCGAGATCATGAAGCGCCTGCCGTTGCCGAACCTGCCCGGCTCCACCAACAACTTCGCAACGACCGGAGTCGGCCGGTTCAACCGCACCAACATAGATACCAAGGTCAACTATGACAGCGGCGGCAAGCTCACGTTGTTTACCCGCTACAGCATCTCGCCCACTCTCATCATTGACCCGCCAATCTTTGGGGAGGTCAGCGGACCTGCTCTGAACGGCGGGCAGTTGGGAACGGCCCCCGGCCGGATTCAAGTAGTGGGCGTCGGCGGGACTTATACCTTCAGCCCGAAGCTCCTTCTGGACGCGAACATCGGCTACACGCGTCAGCGGATCGGCGCGGAAGGCTTCGATATCGTTAGTAACTTCGGGCTGGACGTGCTGAAAATCCCCGGCACCAACGGCCCCGACCGGCTTCAGGGCGGCGTCCCCGCGTTCCAGATCAACGGTGGGTGGACCAATATCGGCAACGACAACACCGGGAACCCGTTCCTTTTCCGCGACAACCAGTACGTCGGGTCCGCTAATCTCTCGTGGCTGAAGAGCGCCCACTCGTTCCGGTTCGGCGTCGACTACCAGAACCAACAGATCAACCACTTCCAGCCTCAGGGAGGGGCCTTCCAAACCGTGCGTGGCACGTTCGGCCTCAGCGGCAACGCAACGCGCCAGCAAGGTAACGCAGGCAGTATCGCCGAGAGCCAACTCTTTCACAGCTGGGCGGACTTCCTGCTTGGAATGCCGACCGCCGCGGGCAAGGTGGATCAGCTCCGTAACCCGAACTCGGTGTGGTGGAAGCAATACGCGCTTTACGCGCGCGATCACTGGCAGATCGGCCGGAGCCTGACGTTGACCTACGGCCTGCGCTGGGAGCGCTTCCCCGTCCCGCGGAAAGACCACACCGGCATCAACCGCTTCGACCCGGACACGGGCCAGGTCTTCACTGGCGGACTGAGCGGCGTGCCATTTGACAGCGGGGCCGAGTCTGGCCCAGGTCAGCTCCTGCCGCGGGTCGGGATTGCTTTCCGCTGGAACGACAAGACGGTGATTCGGGGAGGCTACGGCCAATCCGCTGACCCGAGACCCTTCCAAGATGTCAGGAATGCCTTTCCAATCGCCAACATCTGGTCGATGCCGCCAATCACTTTCAACGGTACGACCAACGCGTTCATCCCGGTGACCACTCTCCGGCAGGGGCTGATTAACACGAGCACTTCCCCCGATATCACCCAGGGCATCCTCAAACTCCCGGCGAACACCGGCACGACGACTTTTCCGAAGACGCCGATGCGCAACGAGATTCACTCGTTCAACTTCTTCATCGAGCGGGCCCTGCCCGGGAAGTTTACCGGACAGGTCGGCTACGTGGGCACGCGCGCGGTCGGTCAGATGGGATTCATCAACATCAATGCAGGACCGCCGGGGACGGGGACAAACGGTCGTCCGCTCTTCATCAAGTTCGGGCTGACCGCGGACATCAACGAAATCATTCCCTATGGGACGGCGACGTATGATGCCTTCCAGGCGCTGTTCACCCGCCGCGTTGGCACTTCGGTGTTCGGGACTGCCTACACGTGGTCCAAGGCGATCAACTTCGCCGATAATGACGGCGGTCCGAGAATCCAATACCTGCCGGCGAAGCAGCGCAACAGGGGTCCTGCCGGTTACGACCGGACGCACAACCTGCAGACCTACTGGGTCTATGATCTGCCCTTCGGTAAGAAGCAACGATGGGCCAATACGGGCTGGGCGAACAAGCTCTTCGGCGGCTTCCAGGTGAGCGGAGTGATGAGCATCATGAGCGGTTTGCCGTTCTATGTCGTTCAGGGCAGTGCTCCGAATCTGCTGGCCGGGGGGAGTGGCCAAGTGCCGAACCAAGTCTCCCCTGTGATCCGTACTCTGGGAGGAGTAGGAACTGCCGCGCAGCGCGGTACTGCCGCTCGCCCTTATTTTGACAATACGGTGCTAGGTGTAAGTGTAGGAGGAGTAACGTGCACGTCCGATTGCGTCTGGGCTCCGGAGACGGGCGCTCGTTTCGGGAACGGGGGTAGAAATAACCTTCGTGGGCCGGGCTTCTTCGAGACAGACGGGAGCATCTACCGCACGTTCCTAATCACGGAACGCGTGCAATTCCAGTTCCGCGCAGAGGCGCTGAACGCGACTAATCACGCGAACTTCGCAAACCCGGTGAGCGACATCAACAACTCCAACTTCGGCTTCATCACGGGAACCACGGGGCCGAACCAGTCGCGCCAATGGCGTTTCGGCGGGCGTGTTTCTTTCTGAGCGTCGGCGGCAATACCTGAACGTCCGTGGCCCGGGAACTCTCCTCTCCGGGCCACGGCTTTCAAGACGCGCAGATTAAGAGGGCGTCGGCAGTAGAATTCGGGGCACCGATAGGCACGATTTGACGCTGTCGCGCAGCGAGCGGACAACGGATGCCTGGTTCAACTGGAAAATCTTGCCAGGCGCGGCGCGCGACCACAGCGCGGCAAACCGCTCGGCCTACG
>JBGPFL010000072.1:0-10942 GCA_041483295.1 Blastocatellia bacterium
CCCGAATCCGCCCCGCTCGAGAACTCAGTAAAGTAGGGGTAAAGCCCAGCCTGGCGGAACTCATCAGCTTTTGTGAATGCTACAGCCTTTTCGAATAAGTCTCTCGCACTCACGTGCGATCTCAACTGCATAGTGCGCGCCCTCACTCAATGGAACTTTGCTGTCCACGCTAAAGCCGACGAGAGAAAGCCCTTTGATGCGGGCTATTATAGCTGAAAACCGTCCGAGGGCAAGGTGAATCTATAGGTTAGGAGTGCCTGGCGAAGACTCAAAAGGCCCCCGGACTGCAAGCTTTTCTCGCCTCTGGCTCGCGGCCTCCTGGGCTAAGGGATCTTCTTGGGGATCTTCTGGCGAATGTAGACTCGGGGGACCCGATCACTGATGCCGCAGGTCACTTCGTAAGCGATTGTCCCAATCTGGGCCGCCATCTCCTCAGCTGTTATCTCGCCCTCACCCTGACGTCCTATGATCACCGCTTCATCGTCGATCTCTACCCCAGGAATCTCCGTCACATCGACGATAGTCAGGTCCATGCTGACGCGTCCGATGATTGGGGCAAACTGGTCCCGAACCAGCACTCGACCGCAATTCGAGAGCGCTCGCCTCAGTCCGTCCGCATAACCAACGGGAAGGATTGCTATGCAGCTCTCTCGGGATGTCACGTAGGTGCTTCCGTACCCGAGCGCCGTGCCGGCCGCCACGGTCTTCATGAAGGTAACTCGTGTGTGCAAGGACATAACCGGCTGCCATGGCAAAGCCCCGACTGTCGGGTTGGTTGTGTCCCTCCACAGACCGTAGATCGCCCCGCCAAGGCGAACTATGTTGCCTCGGGCCTCCGGAATTGCATGCGCGGCCGCGCTGTTCGCTTGATGTATCCATCTGGGCATGTGCCCGCGCGACCGCACCAGCTCGACTGCCGATTCGAAGCGGGTCATCTGTTCCCGAGTGAACTCGCTCTTTGCGGGCAGGTCCGCTGAAGCAAAGTGAGCCATTACACCATCGAGCTTCACGTTTGATAACCCGGCGGCCGCATCGAGGAACTCTCTGAGCTGCTCGAAGGGGAGGCCGAGGCGTCCCATCCCCGTATCAACCTTAAGGTGATATTCGAGAACACGGCCGACTTTCTTTGCCTGTTGATCGAGGCGTTCGAGGAGGCCGAGGCGAAAGACAACCGGCGTCAGGTCTCGAACCGCCAGTAAGTCCTCCTGACCTTCCCAGAAACCTCCGAGGCACAGGATGGGACGCGAGATCCCTGACTCCCTGAGCAGGAGCCCCTCTTCAGGCAACGCTACGCCGAACCAGTCGGCTCCCGCCTGTTCGAGCGCGTGTGCGCACGCGATGGCTCCGTGCCCGTAGGCATCTGCCTTCAGCGCCGGCATAATGGCAACTTCTGGGCCGACCGCGTCTTTCATCACGCGAAGGTTTTGAACCAGATTGTCGAGATCTATTTCAGCCCAGGTAAGGCGGCGGCCTGACAGGAGGGCGGGATTGCTGAGTTTCACCGTGACATTCTCTCCAGCCTGCATCACTCGCGCCACATGTTCTCGAAGCGGGTGAACTCCCTGAGGAAGGCCAACTGTACGACGCCGGTGGGGCCGTTGCGTTGTTTTCCGACAATCAACTCCGCGGTGCCACGATTCTCGTCGGTCTGGTTGTATACCTCTTCGCGAAAGATGAAGCAGACCACATCTGCGTCTTGTTCGATCGCTCCGCTCTCTCTCAAGTCGCTGAGCTGCGGCTTATGTTCGCTGCGGGTCTCCGGCGCGCGCGACAACTGAGAAAGAGCTATCACCGGGATGTTCAACTCCTTCGCCAGACCCTTGAGGTCGCGCGAAATCTGCGAGACCTCCTGCTGGCGCGACTCGATTCGGCCGCGGCCCGACATCAACTGCATGTAGTCAACGATAAGCAGGTCAAGCCCGTGCTCGGCTTTGAGGCGGCGTGCCTTGGCGCGCATCTCGAGAACGCCGGAGCCGGCCGTATCGTCGATGTAGATCTGAGTCTCGGTAAGTCTGCGCAGCGCATCCGCGAGCTTGGCCCACTCTTCGCGGTTGAGGTAGCCGGTGCGGAGACGGTGCGCATCGACCCGTGCTTCGGAGCAAAGCAAACGGGACACGAGCTGTTCGGCGGACATCTCCAGGCTGAAGATGCCTATAGTATTGCCATTCTTGGCCGCGTACTGGGCCATATTCAAGGCCAGCGCGGTCTTCCCCATTGACGGGCGGCCCGCGATGACGATCAGATCCTGTCTCTGCAAGCCGGAGGTCATCTGGTCGAAGTCGGTGAACCCGGTCGGCACACCCGTAATCATCTCGGGACGGCCGGCCATCTGTTCGATCTGCTCCAGCCGACGGTGCGCCACGTCGCCGATGTACTGAAACCCGATGCGCACGCGGTCTTCCGCTATCTGGAAGATTAGTTGTTCCGCGCGATCTATGATGACGTCGGCTTCATCCTCTTCTTCGAACGCGGCGGCGGTGATCTGGCCGCAAACCGCGATCAACCGCCGGAGCATCGACTTCTGCTTCACGATCTTCGCATAGTGCTCGATCGTGTCGGTGCGAGGCACTCCGTCAATCAGGGAGGCGATATAGGTTGCGCCTCCGATCTGTTCGAACTCCGCGGCGCGGCGCAGCTCGTCGGTGAGAGTAATGAGGTCGATGGGCATGCCGCGCTCGGTGAGCGCTACCATCTTGTCAAATATGCGCCGGTGGGAATCGAGAAAGAAGTCGTCGCGGCGCATCAACTCGATGGCCTGGTTGCAGACAGTGTTGTCGAGCAGTATGGCGCCCAGAATAGAACGCTCAGCTTCCAGGTTCGATGGGAGGCCTCTTTCGAAGAGGGGGTCGCCTGAGGCCGGTCGAAAGCTAGCCATGGTTCCTGCCGGTTTCTATCATCCGCGGATTATCTGTTAAGGATGACCTTGAGAAGCTGTTGAATGACGAAGTTCTACTGGAAATGGAACCCTGAGCCTTCAGCGTTCCGGGGCCGATGATACCAGACAGCCGAAAGCGAGTCTAGCGTATCGGACGAACAACGCAGCGACTGATGAGGGATGAACGAAGAGGCGCTCCAGTTTCATCGTTCATCCTTCATATCGGATGGGTAAATTACGCCCCTGCGGGTTCATCCCCAGCGGCCGTCGGGCCTTCGGCCTTGGCTACCGGCGGCGCAGCATCGGCACTGGCAGCCGATTCTGCGGCAGCCTCGGGCTTATCGTGCGTCCCTTCTTTGCGCACCTTCACTTTGATCGTAGGCGCCACCTCGCGATGGAACTTGATCACGACGTCGTAGTCGCCGACTTCCTTGATATGATCGCGCAGGCCGATCTTGCGCCGTTCGATCGTGATGCCCTTAGCCTTGAGCGCTTCGGCGATATCGAGCGCGGTCACCGACCCATACAGCAGGCCGTGCTCCCCCACTCGCCGGTCAAAGCGAAGCTCCATACCCTCGAGTTTCTGAGCCTCATCCTGAGCCGAGATGCGCTCACGACTTTCGCGCTTTACCAGTATGCGACGTTGCTCATCGATCAGTCGTTTGTTGCCCGTAGTTGCTTCGATGGCCAGCCCCTGTGGCAGCAGGTAGTTTCGTCCGAAACCCGACCGCACTCGCACGACCTCGCCGCGATGGCCCAGGTTCTCAACGTCCTCACGAAGTAATACATCCATGTGTGCCATTGTTAGATTCCTCTCCGGTGATGCGTGTACGTGATGCGTGATCCGTGATCCTATGCGTGATCAGTAGATGGCGCCGGATCGCTCCAAGCCAGTCCCGTTTCATCTTCACGTATCACGCATCATTACTTCACGCATCACTCTTCCGCTCCTCAATCTGTTGCAAAGGGGAGAAGCGCAGCATTGCGGGCGCGCTTGATCGCCGTGGCCAGCATGCGTTGGTGCGGCGCACAGGTCCCCGAGATCCGTCGCGGCAGGATCTTGCCCCGCTCCGGAACGTAGCTCGACAGGAGCCGTGAGTCCTTGTAGTCGATGTAATCGACCTTGTCCCCACAGAACCTGCACGACTTGCGGGCCCGCACAAAGCGGCGGCCCCCACCTTGACCTCCCTGGGGTCTCCCTCCGCGATCGTCACGGTCGCGGCGTCCGTCTTCTCTTGGTCCGCTACTCATTATTCATCACCCTCCTCATCGCCATCATCATCATCGTCCGGCACGACTGGCTGGGCGGCGGCGGTAGGCCGACGATGGCGCCCGCGGCCGCCCGCGGCCGCGGCAGCGGCCTGCCCCGCGGCGCGACGCACGCGAAACTTCTCGGCGCGCTTGAGGTCCTCGTCTATGCGAATTGTTATGTAGCGGATGATCGCGTCGCTCACGCGCATGCGGCGCTCAACTTCTGCTATCTCCGCACCGGTGCCTTCCACCGTCAAAACAACGTAGAAGCCATCGTTGAATTTTTGGATAGGGTAGGCAAGTCTGCGGCGGCCCATTCGGTCAACCTTGGTGACCTGGGCGCCCTGGTTGGTTACAACATCACTCAGCTGAGTGACAAGCGATTCGAGGTCGCCCTCCTCGGTGTTAGGGGCGACGATAAACAGTACTTCGTAGACTCTCATCAGAGAGAAATCCTCCTTTTGGATTTACTCAGCCTGCGCACTGCCACAACGGATGCACTGCAATGCCAGCGCTTCGGTTAAGCCCCGGCCTTCGAGCCAGAGCAAGGAGATCCAATATTGAAAACCATGAGAAAGAACAACGTGACGAGCGGCCCTGGCTGAAGGCTTTACACGTCAGCCGGTTCACTCTTCACTGCTTGTATGCGCTCGTTGAAGAGCGACATTGCTCGTTCGACCCCGTCGCTCACGATTACGTCAACAGCGTGCATGGCGCGACCGAGCATTCCACCGAGCGTTTCGGCCTCTCGCTTCGGTATCCGCGAGAGCACGAACCGAGTCAGATCGCTGATCGGATGATCGGGCGCGGCTCCCAGGCGGACGCGAGAGAACTCCTGCGTGCCCAATCGCTCGATGATCGACTTCAATCCCTTCTGTCCCACGGCGCTTCCACGAGGGCGGATCCGAATCATCCCGAACGGCAGAGCGACGTCATCACTGAGAACGATCAGGTTCGCCGGGTTGCCTTCGCCGTACCGGTCCAACAGCGGCCTTACCGCGTCGCCGCTTAGATTCATGAAGGTGAGCGGCTTGACAAGCAACGCCTGTTGCCCGGCCAGTGTGATCGTAGCCACCTTTGCGCCGGCTTCGTCGCGGAACTTTCGTCCTCCCGCGCGCTCGAACAGACTGTCAATGAGCATGAATCCAAGGTTATGGCGCGTCTCCTCGTACTCCCGACCCGGATTCCCTAGCCCAACCACCAGTCTCATAAATCCTGGTCCGTTGCCAGTTGTCCGTAGTCCGTTGTTTATTTGCCGCAAAAAAGGGCAAGGAGCGGCGGACAACTGACCACGGACAAATGACTATTCTTCCTCGGTCTTGCCCTTCTTGATCACTTCGGGCTCGCTTGTGGGCGCGGCCTCAACGTCTTCGACCTTCACCACCTCTTCAACCATTCTCGGCGCCAGCACACCCGCAATTATCTGGTGCTCATCGGCCAACACCTTGACGCGTTCGCGATCGTAGACGAGATCGGCAATCGACACGTGGTCTCCGATGCTAAGGTTGGAGACGTCCACCTGAATTTGCTCGGGGATATCGCCCGGCAGGCATTCGACTTCGACCTCGCGCATCTGAAGCTCGAGGATGCCGTTTTCGAGCTTCACGCCGACCGGTTCGCCCAGGGTCTCGATTGAGACGCTCACCCGAGTCACGGTGGTCATCGACAGGCGCAGCAGGTCCGCGTGGAGCAGGCGGCCCTTCACGGGATCGACTTGAAAGTCTTTGATGATCACGTTGGCAGGCTCTCCGGTTGATCCTGATAGGGCGAGCTTGAAGATTGTGTTGTGTCCGCTGCCCGAGCGCAGTATGGCTGCCAGTGCCTTCGCGTTCACGGAAACAGCGACAGGCGCTTGCCCTTCGCCATAAACAGCAGCGGGAATCAGGCCTTGCATCCGCAGACGGCGAGCAAAGCCCTTGCCCATTCGATCGCGCGGGCTGGCGTCTAGTGTCAAATCCTTGATCATAACTACAGCTCCTCCAAATCGTGACGTGTAACGGTGATCCGCAGCAGGCTACTCCCCTAAGCCTTGCCGATCGCTCGTCACTACTTCATATGAACAACCTGCTGACCGAAGTCTCATCGTGAATCGAAGAGATCGCCTCAGCCAAAATCTCTGCCACGCTCAGGCACTTGACCTTGGATGAGCGGCAGGCGTTCTCAGCCGGAATCGTGTTGGTTACAACGACTTCCTGGATCGGCGACGCCTCGATCCTCTCCACGGCCTGCCCCGAGAAGACCGCATGGGTGGCGGAGGCCAGAACCGTCTCCGCGCCGTTGCGCTTGAGCGCCTCGGCTGCCTTAACCAACGTCCCCGCAGTGTCAATCATGTCGTCGATGATGAGAGCCGTGCGGCCCTCGACCTCGCCGACCACGTGCAGCACCTCAACTTCGCCAAGCCGCTCGTAGTCGCGCCGTTTGTCGATAATCGCTAGCTCGCCACCAAGTCGCTTCGCATACGCCCTCGCTCTTTCCACTCCTCCCGCATCCGGAGCAACTACCGTCAGTCGGGGAAGCTCCTGGCTCTGAAAGTAACCGACCAATACCGGCGCCGCGTAGAGGTGATCAGCGGGGATGTCAAAGAACCCTTGAATCTGGCCGGCGTGCAGGTCCAGCAGCAACACCCGGTCGGCCCCGGCTTGCGTGATCAGATTGGCGACCAGTTTTGCCGAGATTGGCACTCGGGGCCGGTCCTTCCGATCCTTGCGCCCGTAGCCGTAGTACGGAATCACCGCCGTCGTGCGCTTGGCCGAAGATCGCCGGAAGGCATCGAGCATAATGAGAAGTTCCATTATGTTCTGATCGACCGGCGGGCAGGTCGGCTGGACGAGAAAGCAATCCTCCCCGCGCACGTTCTCGAGGATCTGGAAATTGTACTCGCCGTCCGAGAACCTGGTGACATTGGCCTTGCCCATCTCGATGTCCAGGTGCTTACAGATCTCTTCTGCGAGGGGCCGGTTCGCGTTGCCCGAAAAAACCTTGATCTTCACAGCGCCTCCAGGTTCGTTGCTCGTTTATCGTTTCTCGTTTTTCGTTCGGGTCTTTCGTCGCTGGGTCGTCACTACCCAACCGAGACGAAGAACGAGAAACGACGAACGAGAAACGCGTTCTTGGCTGGGGAGGGAGGATTCGAACCTCCGAATGGCGATTCCAAAGACCGCTGCCTTGCCACTTGGCTACTCCCCAGTCTTCGAAGCTTCGTTTCTCGTTCTCCTGGTCTCCGTTGGCGAGGTGGCGAGCCAGCGAAAGACCGGAACGATAGACGAGGAACGACGAACGCGAAACGTGTTTTCACGTTGCCGTCCCCGCCGCGGCTCGATAACTCGGGTTCTAATCACCAACCGACTCCTACCCTATGCAGTAATCAAATCCGATTCCGTCCGTTGAAAACTATAGATGAAAATTGATGAAAATTATATTGGAAGTGTGTATTTAGTCCCCTGGAAGCAGTGGGGAAGCAAGAAGGTGCACGACTCTTCTTTTTAGATCGCCGTCTCGAAGATCGACTCGGCGTACTCTCGCCGGTTGACGGTGCGCACTGCTTCGGCCCACCAGCCGGCAGCACGCACTTGGTCCCGCGCCTTTTCGGCCGTTTGCAAATTGTCAAAGACCCCAAACACAGTTGCGCCGCTACCGGACATCAAGGCGCCCCGCGCACCCAAGCTCAGAAGCCTGCGTTTGACTTCCGCGATTTCAGGGTAAGCGGCCTCGACCACCTCTTCAAGGTCATTGCCGGCCGCAAGCGGTAGCTCACGGATGCCTTTAGCGGCAAGTAAAGTAAGGGGTATAATACGGACCGCTTCCTGCCTTGTCAACCGGGAAAGCTTTGAGTATGCCGCCGGCGTAGACACCGCAAAACCCGGATTAGCCAGCACCAGATTGTCACATGCTACTTGTTCGATCGAGTAGACCTCTTCACCCCGTCCGATACCCAGCGCGGTCCCTCCAACCAGGAAGAACGGCACATCCGAGCCGAGAGCCATCGAGATCTCAATAATTCGGCAATCGTCTACCTCTATCTGCCAGAGGCGAGCCAGCCCAAGGAGAACCGCTGCCGCATTAGAGGAGCCCCCGCCCAGGCCGGCCGCCACCGGAATACGTTTCTCTATCTCGATGCGCACACCCGCGTCAGTGCCGGCCGCCTCCCGAAACATGACGGCCGCCCGGTGAGCCAGGTTCGTTTCATCGCAAGGCACTCGAGGATCGTCGCATGCTATCTCGATCTCGCCCGAGGTAGTTGTCAGACGGAGGTGGTCGTACAGCGAGACGGTTTGATATATGGTGCGAAGCTCGTGGTATCCGTCCTCGCGGCGGAACAGAACATCCAGGGTCCAGTTGATCTTGGCGTAGGATCTCAGCTGAATCGACAAGAAAATCCGTTTCTCGTTTCTCGTTTCTCGTTTCTCGTTTCGGTCTTTCGTCATTACCCAACTGAGACGAAGAAAACGAGAAACGAGGAACGAGAAACGGGCGCCTGCTAGTGCTTGATAAAGATCTGCGTAAAATAGACCGCTCCGTTCTCGCTAATCCACGCTCCCACTGCCGTCTGATTGAAACTCGCATTTAGAATATTGCCGCGGTGGCCCGCGCTATCCATCCAGCCGTGCACGCTCACCGCCACAGGGTTCACCCAGCCCCGCTCGCTGGCGATGTTCTCCGCTAGCGCGCTCCACCTTATCCCGGCGACATTGAGGCGCTCGCGAGTGCCGCGGCCTTCAGGATCGGTATGGGAAAAGAAACCTTCTTCTGCCATTCGCCGGCTGTAACCGCGCGCAACCGGGAGCAGTTCCTTATAGAATTCGAGCGGCGCAAGATGGTAGGCCCGCCGCAGCCTGTTGATTTCGGAGAGACACTGCCGCTCCAGGGCCTCAATCTCACCCGGCAACGCGTCATTGGCCGATGGCTTCGAGTCCCTCTCATCCGAATTGTCGCGCGAGCGGCTGGGTTCGCTCACGCTCTTGCCCGGTGAGCGGCCGCGAAGGTCTACAGTTTCACTCCGCTGAGCGCAGACAGGTCCCGTCGCTCCCGAGGCCGTCACCATCAGGACCGCCGCAACAGAAAGAAGCGTAATTGAGTAGACTCTTCGCATCTCGAAACTACAGCACATCAAGAAGAGGCCTAGCAGGCTGCGGAAAAACCACATTCTTGCCACCAAGACAGGAAGGGGCACGAAGAGCGTAAAGCAGACTGCTAGATCCTAGAACGCCAAGGGACCCTAGATCCTGTCCCCTGGACGAAATGTGATGCGGGCTTGTGCCGCTACTTCTTCCCAAGCTTCTCTTTGATCTTCTTGATCTCTTCCGGCTCGGTTGCCAGTTTGAGCGCCTCTTCCCATCTCGTTCGCGCTTTGTCCATCTGGCCCTGTTTCTTGTAGAGGTCGCCCAGATGATCGCGAATCGTAGCCGATTGCTGAGAATAGGAAACGGCCTGTTCCAGGTATTTCTGCGCCTCGGGGATCTTTCCTTGCTTGAACAGAATCCAGCCCAACGAATCCAGGAATGAGCCGTTAGTCGGTTCGATGTTGAGGGCGCGGCGTATCAACTCTTCAGCCTCCGGTAAGCGATCGCCCCGTTCGGTAAGGAAGTAACCGAGGTTGTTGAGCACGGTGGCATTTTCAGGATCGATCTCGAGTGCCTTCCTGAGCGTCGCTTCGGATTCCTTGTACTTCTTCTGGCGGTCCTGGATGCTCGACAAGGCAATCAGAGGCTGTATATCGCGAGGATCGAGGGTGATCGCCTTGCGGGCGCTCTCCTCAGCTTGTTTGAGCTGGTTCGCCTCGAGCTGTATTACTGACAGGAACCAGTAGGTATCGGCATCCTCGGCTCCTCCCTTGAGCATCGCTTGCAGAGTAGACTCCGCACTCTGCATGTCTCCGAGCTTGCCGGCCGCCTGCGCGCGATAGAGCTTGAACGAGCGCTCGTCGGGATATCGCGCCGCGGCGGCAGTGGCGTGTTCTAACGCCTCCTTGTTCCGCCCTTCATTCAGCAACGTATCGATGATGAGCTGGTCTGCTCGCGGGCTATCGGGCCCCAGCACCTTGCGCATCCGCTCGAAGGTCTCCATCGCCTTGTCGCGCTTGCCCGCCAGCCGGTAGACGAAGCCGATACGTTGCAGCATCAGGCCGGCGTTCTGCTTATCCTGCTCGCGCCCGCTGACCGTCCCATCCGGATTGGCGATTGCCCCGAACGCTTCCTCGTAAGTTTCAATCGCCTTGTCGAACTTCTCCATCTCACTGTAGGTCTCGGCGAGCGAGAACAGGACCGGGAGGCTCTCGGAAACGTCTTGTCCTTTGAGCGCTTCGGTAAGCGTTCGCACCGCCTCTTCGCGCTTGCCTCCAAACCTCTGGGCGGCGACCACGATACGAACCGCGCTCAAGTATTGTCCGCTCTCCTTGCGCGCGTTCTTGATGATCGGGTCGAGCAGCTTGGTAGCGTCGTCGTAGCGTCCAGCTTCGACAAGGGCATCAGCGTAATCGAACAGCATCTCTGGGTTGGTGAACGCTATCTTTGCGATCTCGTCGTCCTTAATCTTAACGTCCTTGATGTCCAGCGTCTTCTTGTAGAGGTCGAGCGCTTCCTGGGTGCGGCCGATGCGCAGGAGCGATTTGGCAAGCAGGCTTGCGTACTGCGAGACCCTCTGTTCTTCAGGCAGCTTCTGATTGAGATCATAAGCCTTGCGGGCCGAATCGACCGCTTCGCGAATCTTCCCTTTCTGGTAGTAGATATTAGCAAGCATGTACTGGGCACGGTCGGACGCCGTGTCCGCTTCAGACCCCCGCTTCAAAGCCTCGAGCGCTTTGTCGTTCTCGTCCAGAGA